>CAMGRE010000011.1 GCA_946061355.1 uncultured bacterium
ACCATGAGCGGTTTCGGTTCGCAGCGAGTGAAGGGTAGCATCAACTCCATCCTTTTTCTATTCCTTTTTCCATTGCCTCTTCCGCAATGGCTTCACTTAAATTGCACATATCACAAAGCCTCCTCTCGATTTCTTCCGTCATAATTATACCGTATCGTTTAAGATTTTCTTTCTTTTCCTCTGCCTCAGTCTGCGCCAACAAGTCCTCCAGCATTGAAATCAAGTTATTCTTTGATTTTTTTACACCTTCCCTCTGTCGCAGTTTTATGATAACGCCCTTTATCAGATCCATGTCTGCAAAGTTATTATCCCCACAGTCAATCCATTTACGGTACAATGATATTTCTTCAATAGCCTCTTCATCTCTGCCCGCATCCATACAGATCCATATACTCCGCACACGCTTTATGTTGTCATAATCGCTGTGAAAGAACTCTGTTTCTTTCTGCGCCGAAACCATCCGCGCCAGGTAATATATCACCCTGTTTTCCAAGTGATACCCTAACCTGGCAGGATCCGTTGATTTCTGCGCTTCCACATTTATCAGGATTTTTATCTTCGCTCTTTTGTGAATAACAGAAAACCTGATATCATAAACGATCTTTCCCTCATTCGGAATCGCATCTTCCATTGCTTCACCCCTGACCCTTCCCACATTGGTAAGTCCGGGCTCCACATATATGTTTTCAACCTCCACATCCGATATACATGTTATTATGTACTCTATCGGCTCATTCGCAAATTCCTGCATTGTATATTTGAGTATCCGCGCAAGAATCTGTTTATCTGACAAAAGCCACTTTACATTACTGTCATAGCGGGCATTCACGTCCGCAATAGCGTCTATGGCTTTTGATATGTTTGTTTCCAAACGCACTTATGTACCTCTCTTTCCTTATTATATCTATATCTTCACGGAAAGTCTATAACTCTATTTACCGGGGCAATGCAAATTCATCATTCTAAACTTCCCGCAAGATCTCGTGACAATAGCATCTCTTTATTCATTTTTCTAAAATGGGAATTTCTTTTGATATGCCGGTGATAAACCGGCAAAGAATATTTAAGAATATGATTCGAGCAGAAACCAAGATCCGCTCCTACTGATATAATAATTCTATTATGCAGAAAAGCATCAGCCATGTCAATGGCTGATGCCCAACTCTTAATTAATGTAACTTTGATAATCTGACGATATTATACCATAGAGATAATAATCACACCATGTGTTTACCATTTTGCCCTGTCGGATCAGTCCCTCTCTCCGATATCCGCATTTCTCAAGGATCCGCACGGAGCCTTCGTTCCGCACATCGACATCCGTCCACAATTTCTGCAGTTCCGTATGTTCAAAGCAGAATGCTGTGATCGCCGACAATGCTTCTGTTCCATATCCCTTTCCGTGATATGCCCTTGATAAACGGACCGCAACCTTTGCCATCCGGTCATTCTCGATCAGATAGACCCAGATCTCACCGATCACCTTATCTTCTTCCTTAAGCGCAATTCCCAGATGAAAGCTCTTGGATGGCTTTTCCTTTTTCTCAAAGAGAAGTAATCTGCAAGTGCCATGATACGCCTCCTAAAAATTGAATTCCGCTGCCCAGTCAAAGGAACCGCTCTCCTCGACCGACTTCGGCCAATGGCTGCACCAGCCGGGTGTGCGGGCGCTTTCGACTCTGTCAATGCTCGGTGTATAAGGCTTGATATCCAGCACTGCACTCCCCTCATACGCATCGATATAAGTCAGCCCTACAATTCCTTTCTCCTCATCAATATACGTGATCTCCGCATTTGATACCGCGATTGGATTCGGCCTTTCCGGAGACCTGAGGGCAAACACCCCTATTTTCTCCGGTCCCTTTGTGTAGGGCTTTTCCTCTGTCAAAACTGCCCTGTCAGTTTCATTGTCGCATCCGTCCATCCACCATAGGATCTGCACATGGCTGTAACCCTGAAGTCCTTTCAGTGCCGGAGCATACTTTGCATCAAGAAGAATGCCTGCGTTGTCATTTTGATTTGTAATCTTTCCGATGGAAAATACTCTGATTTCGTTCATAACGAACCTCCTGTCATTTTCTCACCGGGCGCCCGATATCTTGATTTTACAAAGTATGAGCTATACTTCAACCCCTTTTTTGCATTTCGGCAAAAAATTTCTTCCATGTCGCCCAAACCTTCGATCGGTCCCTTGATTCTTCACCGGATTCTCTCTGCTGTACATTTTTTGATAATAAATAAAATTAATGCCTCCCCGAATGCTTTCATCCAAAAAGAGAGTAATGTAGATTGCTGTCATATCCATCCGCAGCTTTTCCACAAGGAACCATGATGTACTAACCACCAAAACAGAACCGAAGATCTGGGAAATCAGCATCCATTTTGTATCGTCATTGGCTCTGATCGCATTCCCGCAGATCACATTTACGCTCTGCGGTATCATGATCACCCCAATCAGGATCAGGAATATGGCACCGTTCTCTATCAATTCCGTGTCATTTGAAAAAACACTTAACAGTTTTTCAGGAATAGCCGCAAAAAGAATGGCTGCCGTGACGACAATCCCAAAATTCATCAGGATTGTTGTATAAAAAAATCTTCCCGCCTCTCTTCTATCTCCGGCGCCGATCGCATGCCCCATAAGGGAAAGCGTCGCCTTTGACGTCCCCTCAAAAATCATATAGACAATACATTGAAAGCCAAAGGTCAAGGTATAGATCGCCATATCCCGATAACTGAACCCATTGATAAACCGGATCAGCAGTAGATTGGATGCGTTCCACAGCAGATACTCCAGACCGACCGGTACGCCCAGACGCATAACCTCGCCATACAATCCAAGTGACGGGCGACGGTTCCCTTTCTCCCATATCCTGTATTCTTTTCTCTTGCAGATCACACAATACACAAACAAGGAAATGAAAGACACGACATTTGCCACAAGTGTCCCGATCGCAGCTCCCGTAACATGCATGGCAGGGAAGCCCCATTTGCCATAGATCAACACCCACGATACCAGGATGTTCACTCCGACCTTTAGGATCCCGGTATACATGATCGGTTTTGTTTCTCCTCTCCCCTGCAGCATGGCATGCAGTGCACTGTCCATGCCGACAAACAGGAAGAATACCGCACAGATCCTGACATACGAAATACTGTAACCGATAATGCTATTGTCTACCCGAAAAAAGCGCAGTATCTGCTCCGCTCCCAAATACCATACCCCAAAGATAACAACTCCAAAAAGAGTATTGTACCATATCATGTTTCTCACATAGGAAGCTATCTTATCTTTTTCCCCTGCCCCAAACAGTTTTGACACAATAATGACAAGACCCGTACTGATTGCTACGATACTGTCCATTGTTGCCAGATACGGCATCTGTGCAGCCCCTGCCGCCGACACGTATCCGGTATCCAGTTTTCCCAGAAATGCTTTGTCGGTAAGCGACTGGAGCTGGAAAACCAGTCCCTGAATAATGAGCGGGAATGCGACCTGCAATATCCTGCGCACCCGTTTCCTTACACCCGTATTCTTCACATTCATCAGAGTGCCTCCCCTACATCTGCTCAGACCAGTCCGCAAGGATTCTCCGCAAGAGCCCGCGTACATACAATCCATTCATATCGTCTATCACATGGATTTCCGGCAGACGATCTTCCGGCAGGCGCTCACACAGTCTTTCCCTGATTTTTCTTACATTTTCTTCCGTACAGAACTTTCCGCTGATCAAAATATCCGGAAGGTTCAAAACACATGTCAACGCAAGGATTGCCGTCACAAACGTATCCTCTCTGTCTTCCATATTTCTGCATAAATACTCCATCTCACCGGCGCATCCGCTGCTTCCCTTCATCACTTCTCCTTGTAACACAATGCCCACACCGATACATTTATCCTCCTCAACGTACATAATATGGGCAAAATCCTCCCATCTTCCGACTTCCGCAAAGGCAATTGCATTTGTGTCATTCTCGATATAGACATCCACATCCAATTCCGTCCGCAGTGTATCCGCAAGATGACTTCCGATCAGGTTCGGAAATTTTGGCAGGTGCCTGATCTCTGTCCCGTGTACCGCACCCGGAATGCCGATCGCCACTGCTGACAATGCAGGATATTCATCCTGTATCATTCTGATAAAATCAACAATCTCCCACACCCCTGTCTTAGAATCGATATTTTGCATCACATACCGTTTCACCTGTCTTCCGAAAGCATCATGCAGATCCGCTCTCAAAGACCGGTCATCAAAGTATACTGTGAGAGCATAACGGTAAGAAGGATTCAATTCATAGCAAATTCCGGGTCTGCCGCCGGCAACATTCTGCTCTTCGGAGACAAGTGCTTCTCCCGTCGCTGCAAGTTCCTTTAACAGTCCCGATGCCGTCGGATAGCTTAAGCCTGCTTTTGATGCTGCTTTTGCGATGCTCAGAGGGCTTTCCTCACGGAGTAGATTACGGATCACCCTGCGATTCTGCATTTTTACCAGATCAAAATGTGCTACACTTTCACGTTTCATTTTACTCCCCTCCACTTATCAAAATTACTTTTTAAAGTATATTTAATAATAGGGCATAAAATAAATCTCGTCAAGTACTTTTTGCAGTTTTTTACATCAGCGGCGCAAAGATCCGCAGGACTCTTCCCGTCAGGCGGTTCACAAGGCTCTGACGCGCATAATCCTGTGTTGTGACAACCTGGCACTTCTGCAACGTCTCCATGTAATCCTTCTCAATCGCGTGGATCTCGGAATTGCGGTAGAGTATGACGCCGCATTCAAAATGATGATACAGGCTGCGGTAATCCAGATTCACCGTCCCGACAGTCGCTTTCTCATCATCGCTGACAAAGATCTTGGCATGAACGAAGCCGGGCGTATATTCATAAATAGTAACGCCTGCTGCCAGCAATTCATTATAATATGTCTTTGCCAGCGCGAACACGGCCTTCTTATCGGGTATATGCGGCATGATAATCCTGACGTCAACCCCTCTTTTGGCCGCATAGATGAGCGCCATCGTCATCTCATAATCAGGGATCAGATACGGTGTCATGATATGTACATAGCGCTGCGCGGTATTCAGGATATCGAGATAAACCCGCTTTCCGACGCGCTCTTCTCCGAAAGGACTGACTCCGTATGGGATGAAATACCCATCCTGGCTGACATCCGTCATCTGCGGGGAACGGTATTTTCCGTAATCTTCTGCCTTTTGCTCAGACACATTCCACATCTCCAGGAACAGATAGGTAAACTTTTCAACCGCCTTACCTCTTAATTTCACGGCAGTATCTTTCCAGTGCCCAAACCTCTCTGTCTTATTGATATATTCATCCGCAAGATTGGTTCCGCCGGTAAATGCGACCTTGCCGTCGATCACGATGATCTTCCTATGATCCCTGTTGTTATAGTGTGTGGAAAATACCGGCTTGATCGGGGAGAACATCTTGCACTTGATCCCCTCCGCCTCCAGCAGTTTCGGATAAAAATACGGCAGCAGTGCCAGCACACACATACCGTCGTACATCACTCGGACTTCAACGCCCTCTTTTGCCTTCTGTTTCAGGACTTCCAGAATGGAATTCCACAGAAAGCCCTCTTCCACAATAAAGTATTCCAAAAAAATAAACTTCTCCGCTTTCTTAAGTTCCGCCAGAATATCGGGAAACTGCACATCTCCGAGCGGATAAAAATAAGCCTCCGTCTTGTCGTACACCGGACAATGCGCGAAGCGGTACATATAATCCGAGAAATGTGCCATCCGTTCGTTTTCCGCCTCCAGATTTTCCCTGACGCTTTTCTCCTGCTGCAAACATCCTTCTGTTTTGACGGCAAGGCTGTCCAGTCTTTTCCTGAGCAGCCTTGTGCCCGGCTGTGTCATAATATACAGATAGAAAAGGGATCCGAAGACCGGGAACACAAGAACCGGCAGCATCCACACCATTTTAAAATCCGGGCTTTTCCCGCTGTTAAATAAATGTAGCACAACAAGAATCCCCAGAACGATAAAAGCCACATACACAAAAAGGCTGTAATCCCGCAGATACAGATAGACGGAGATCATCATGGCAAACTGAATCAGGAATGCCGCTATGACAAACAGCGTCCTTCCGTATATAACCGTTTTAACCCCTTTGATCCCCTTTTTCTTTATCTTTTCCAGTGTCATTACTCTTTCGTTATGCTCCTCACAAAGTTGTCATATCCATCGTCAATATTCTGTATCTTTAGCAAGCTTGTCCTCAAATTCCTGCTCCGGAACCGGACGGGAATAGAAGTATCCCTGCGCCACATAAGCTCCGATCTCATGCATCAGGCTGACATCGGCTTGCGTTTCCACGCCTTCGCAGACAACCTGTGCTTCCAGCTCCTCCGCCAGTTTGACAATACCGCGCATGATCTTGACCTGACGGTCATGATCCTCCTGATTCAGCAGGAAGGAACGATCCAGCTTAATGACGGAGGCAGGTATCTGTTCAAAGATACCGAGCGAAGAATATCCGGCGCCAAAATCATCAATCGACAGCCGTATTCCCTTTTCTTTCAGGATATCGAGTGTCTTCTTTACCATATGCTGCTGCAATTCTTCCACAACAAGCGTTTCCGTGATCTCCACCTCGATCAGTTCTTTCGAAATCCGATACCGGTCAAGCACTTTCACGAAGTGCTCCGGGAAATCCGGCTTCAGGAAATGCATTCTGGAGAAGTTGCAGGAAACCGTCACCACAGGAAGTCCTGCATCCAGACGTCTGCGCAGCATTTTACACACGGACTCAAACACGAAGAAATCCAGCTCCGTAATCTTACCCGTCTGTTCATAATACGGCACGAAAAAGCCCGGCGCCTTCACCGCTCCCCCGTCCGTCGGATCAAGAAACCGCACCAGTGCCTCGGCTCCTGTGATCTTCCCTGTACGGATATCCACCTTAGGCTGATAATAAACGGTAAAATCTTTATTTACATCGACCGATTCCAGCAATTTCTCTCGGTCATGCCGTTCTCTGATCTGATTCTCCAGTGTATCATCATATATTTTGATCTCTGCATCTTTACCGCTGCCTGTTGATTCCAACGCCTGATTCGCATAGTTTATCGCAACGCGCAGATCACTACTGTCATCAGGGATATAATAAATTCCCATCTGCAGTGACATATAATTTTCCGTGCTGATCAGAATACGGCTTTCCACCTCATGCTTTATCTTCCGGATCCGCTCCATAAACGCTTCGCTGTCCGTATAGCACAGAAGCAGAACAAAACGATCCCCCTGATTCCTTGCGCAGACCTCTTTCTGCGGATTCACATTGCGAATTAAGATACCGGCAACACTCTCGAGTAGCCGCTCTCCCGCATTCCAACCATAAATGACGTTATATCGGCGAAATTGAGCCAGATTGACATAGACAACCGCATATTGCTCTTTCCGCTCAGGGAGAAGCCTGTGCTCCCCGATAAAGATCAAATAATTCAGATTCCAGATATCCATCTTGGTATCTTTGTACATAAGCTTCTGGATCTTCTCGCTATCCTTAATCATGTGGGTTGCCACCACCACCACAAGAATCACACAGCCCAGCAGAATCCCGATAATCCAGATGCTGTTATTCTGTACAAAATTCATGACACTGATCAACGGATAGGTATTTTCCTGCAGCATATAGGTGTTGATCGCTTTGGAATCCACCACCGAAACAGACTTCTCCAAAATATCCGCAAGTGTCCTGTCTTCTTCCCGAACTGACATAAAGACAGAATATTCCCCGTTCAGAACATTTTTGACCTGAAGATTTCTGTACCGAACCTCAGTGCGCATCATATATTCGGCAAAATACCCGTCACAGAGCACGGCATCCACATCGCCGTCTTTCACCGCATCGATACACTCTTCCTGTGTATCATAGATCACAATCTCCGTCTGATCCGTCACCGGAGCAGTGCCCACCTTGTCCTCCAGGAATGACACCGTTGCCAGTTTCCCAATCTCAGCGTTGTCTTCATTTTTCCGTACCACAAGGACAAGCGGCACATCTGCAAGTCTGCTTGCCGGTTTTAAACCATCTCTTTTTTGAACCTCCGCATTTCCCGCATCAGTACAGTACGCCAGCACATCAATATCACCGTTTTTCAGCGCCTCATGAGCTTCCTGCCTGTTCTCAATCCTGTAATACTCAAACCGAAGTCCCACCGCGCTGACACCATTCTCCAGCACATCCCTCGCCAGTCCTCTGAATTCCCCGTCTTCCTCATACGAGAACGGATAACAGCCGTCCAGATATCCAATCACAACTGCCCGCTTCTTGTCAATATACTCTGTCTCTTCTGTCGTCAGCAGCGCTTTCTTGTCAAATCTGCTGTAATAAAAGCGTTTCATCAGTTCCGTTTCCAGATCCGGCCGGTTCATCTTCAGATCTGCCGTGGCCTGATTCAGCTCATGAATCACGTCATCATTTCCCTGATATGTAATGTAATAGAACGGCCTCGGTGCGAAGCGGCCGATCAGTCTCTGCCCCTCTTTCACTTCCGTAAACGAATGCACCATCGCATCAACTTCACCGTTCGCAAGCGCTTTCTGCAGGTCTGCCGTGGATGCATACTCTTTGGTGACAGGGTGACTGACCCCGTTCGCATAGAGATATTGGAAAAATTCATTTCTCCGGATATAATTTTTCACCATGCCGAACGTAATATCCTGCATCGCATCAAAATCCTCGTACGCAATTTCACTGTCCGGATTTGTGGCGATCACGCCAAACGTATATCCGCTGGACAGATCGGCATATTTATAAGTCTTGGAACGCTCATAGGAATACTGTGCAGAGCCGACCAGATCCACCTGCTCATCGCGCAGAAGCCGAAGTGCCTCCTCCCAGCTTGCACACTCAACATACTCGATCTCCCAATTAACATAATCGCACAGTGCATCGAGATATTCCACATCCATGCCGCTGTAACTTCCATCCGCATTTATGATATGGTATCCGTCCATAGGAAAAAAAGCGACCTTCACATGCCGCTTCTCAGCGGCTTGAACATCGCTTTTCCAAAACATGCAGAACAAACACAGCACCCACATAAGGATACCGCCTGCCAATATCATATTACGTCTCACAGATTTTTTCCCGATAAACATATAACTCACATCCATCCGCAAAAATATTCTGTATCCGGTTTCTCCACCTTATATCATACACTCTTTTTGCGACAAAATCTATCGGGTTTTTTCACTTTTTTACTTTATTACTTTACCACACATTCACCCGATCCACAGGCGCGAGGTACATCCCGTCGCCCGGCTGAATTCCATACAGCGCCATAAACCCATCGCAGTGCTGCAGTGGAATGTTCACGCGAAGGTTTTCCAGCGGATGCGGATCGGTTTGCAGCTGATTGACCACACTGTTCTTTGTCCTAACGCTCAACCAACTGTTTGCATATGTGCGGAAGAACAGATCGTAATCAAAACCGGGATGATCCGCCGCTGCCATAAGCGATGCCTTCATACCACCCATATCGGCAATCATTTCGCCCTTTTCCATCTCACCGTTGACTGCCTGTGCCCCCTCAAACGGGACAATCTGATTCATATATGCAGCCAGCCGGTCCGCACGCTCATTAAACGCTGCATAATCCTCTTCTTCCCACCAGCTTTCATAATTGCCATACTGATCGAACTGTGCTCCGTTTGTGTCAAAGGCATGGGAGATCTCATGACCTATCGTCTCTCCAACCGTCGCAAGCACCGCCTCATAAGGCTGATCCATACTGAACACTCCGACCAGAATGCCGCTCAGGATATTGATGGAATTATCAGAAGGATCATAATATGCATTCACTTGCCTTATCGACATCTCTGCACTCCACATACGCGGATCCACCTTCTGATTGATCTTCAACTGCTGGAGGATCAGCTGATACTTCTCGATCAACTGCAACGCCTCCATGTAGGTTCCTCCCTCTGATTTCGTCCGAAGGGTCAGATGAGAATAATCTTCTCTGACATCCGGATAGCAGGCACGGATCGTAATGTGATCCAGCTTTTCGATCGCACGCTGTTTCGTCGTCTCTGAAAGCCAGTCCTCCTGCTCTAACATCGTGCGATAATAAGATTCGAAATCATAAATCAGATCAATTACCCTCTGACGTTCTTCCTCACTGCAATAAGCATCAATATAGGCATAATCCAACGGCTGCGAGAGATACTTATCGACGATATCCAGACCGATCTCCTCCTCAGACTTCGTCCCTGTAATACCATAGCGCTCATGGGAATATTTGACATTTGCATCATAAGCTGCCCTGTCTGCTTTTGATGCCATATCAAAAACATAATGTGCCAGCAGATAGCTCCGGATCATTCCCACATTCTCTTCCGTATAAAGCATACTCATCGCCGCCAGCCACTTTGGTTCGTACACGTCGTAGGTATCAGAACCCTGCATTCCATCTGCTTCCAACATCTCCACAAGTGGAAAATTTCCCTGCATGTCGCGCAGTTCTTCCAACGAATACACATTGATGACTTTATCGTAAATATCATCTGCATAGTACTCTTCCCTTGTCAGCATATAACTTGACACCGCTGTCTCAAAAGCCTCGCAGTCCGCAAGGATCTGTTCAGACTGCTTCTTCGTAAAGCCAAGCCTGCCCAGCATATAGCGCACCACTTTATTATGATAAGCAGCTGCCAGTTCCCCATCCTCGGTCCGCTCGGAATATTCCTTTGCATCCTCCAGGAACAAAGGTGTCGCTCCAATATGCACCGTATAATTTCCCGGATCTGCAAAAGAATTGGCAACTTCCGCTTTCATCAGCAAAGGGCGCAGTGCATCACTGCCATCCGCGAGATAGGCTGTGATGTCATCAAGCGTCTGCAGAGTTTTGATCCGCTCTGCGCCGTCTCTGACTGCCGCCAATCCCGCTTTGTTTCTTCCCTTCCAGTCCGTTGCCAGCTCATAGAAACTGCTGACCAGCCTGCCGTCATGACTTGCCGGCTCTGTATCCCGGAGCAATGCCAGCGTCCGGTCACGCATGATCTTATCGGCGTCGCGAAATACACCCGCATATGAGTACCCCGCCTCCATCTTGGTTCCCACAAGTTCATCCCGGACGACAGCTGTGAAATAATCATCCTTCAAGGAGACTTCCGTGTCCTTTGTCACCGCGCCGTAGACGGAGGACGCATACCACTTATCCCCGACCGTCCCCCTGCCAAGATACTCGCTGTCCTTCGCATGCACCGTCAACGCGGACGCCGCAAGTACAGCTGCCATAAGAATAGATATCGTTTTCCTGATCTTCATATCTTTGCTCTCCTTTCTCGCGGAATGTTTCGTTTGTTATTTCACAATTCCTTTTTACCTCCGATAACCGCATTCTCCGGGCTCCGGCACATCATCGCCCCTTATATATCCGGCGTTAAATGCCATATTAATCTCACATGATCCGTTTCCTCCCCCTGCTATCATTCTGCCACTATTTCCGACTGGTTCCGCTCAATGATCTCCTCAAACTGTTCAATGGGTACAGGCTTGGAATAATAGTACCCCTGATGCCAGGTCGCGCCAAAGCGGCTGATATACTCATGGACATCCTCATTCTCAATCCCCTCGATACAGGTCTCCGTGTCCGTACGGTTCGCGTAATCGACGATCGACTGAATCATGGCCTGATTCTGCGGTCTTTCCTTGATGTCCTTGATAAAACTCATATCAACCTTCAGTTCGTCAAAAGGAAGCGCCAGCGCAAGACTCAATGAACTGTTGCCCGTTCCGAAATCATCAAGTGCGATCTTGATGCCTAAGGAATGGAAGTAGGCAACCTCGCTCTTGAGAAAAGCAAAATCAAGATTCTTACAGCGCTCCGTCAGTTCCAGACAGAGTTCATCCGGCTGAGAATGTGTCCCCTGCAGGATGTTTAAGACCGCTGTGCGGAATTCCTTTCGTTCCAACTGTGTCGCCGCAACATTGACATTCACAAAGAAATCCGGCTGTCTGCTCCGGATCCGCTTGACATCCGTCAAAGCAGTACGCAGAACCCAGTTGCCGAGATCAAACATACAGGGATCCTGCTCGAGCCATTCCATGAATACGCCGGGTGAAACCATGCCGTACGGCTCAAGCTCCCAGCGGATCAATGCCTCCATTCCGCGGATTATGCCGGTCCTGGTATCGGCAATCGGCTGGTAAAAAAGCCGGAAACCCTTGAAATCCGTGATC
The DNA here is from genome assembly GCA_946061355.1 of uncultured bacterium. GTDB lineage: Bacteria > Bacillota > Clostridia > Lachnospirales > Lachnospiraceae > VSOB01. Next base: position 12,221 of record CAMGRE010000011.1, read on the forward strand.
GCGCACTTATGGATCACACTGATCAGATCAAACTGCTTCTCATTATTTCCATGAAACTCATCATTAAAGATAACAAGCTCGCCATGATGTTCCGTCCGTGAATGATTCACCGCAAAGGAAAGTCTGCTGCGCACAGAGTTCGAATCCTTCATATAAGACTTCACAAACACTGCACCCGCCGAGATCTTGAGCGGCACTTTACTGCCGTTTATGATGATCTTATTGCCCAACACATCCGCGATCTGGTCATTGATACAATTCAATTCCTCTTTGGTGATCCGGTCAAAAGTGATCACAAATTTTGCCCCGAACAACCGGTATACATTCCCTCTGTCTCCGACTTGATGAAGCAGTTCATCCGCCGCCCGGCTGAGGAGTTCATCCGCGAAATCCGTTCCGTACAGGACGTTGATATTGCTGAACTGGTCAAGGGTGATCTTCAGAAGCGCTGAATCACCTTCCATTGCCAGAAGCTCTGTGATCCTGTGATTGAGCGCCGACTCCGTACGGAGTCCCGTCACGGAATCCACCCCGTCGGAAATGCCGTAATTATTGTACTGGATCACGATGACAAACGGATCACCGCTCTCATCATATAACAGTTTCGCCGTCGCGCTGATCCGATTATAGGTATTGCCGTTCAATATGCGGTATTCCCAGGACTTGTCCAGATTTTCCCCTGCCAGACGTTCTGCAAATCCTTTTCTGAAATTTGCAACATCATCCGGATGAATCGGCTTTTTACTCTTCTCTTTGCCGCGGAGCGTATAATTTTCCTCCAGTCCGAAGAAGTCCATTGCACGCTGCGACCACCATGTAATATCATTTTTTAAATTCGTTATGGAAAAATATGACTTTTTTGAAAGAGAAGCAACCGACGCAACAATATCGGGAAAGAAAGCACTCATATCCCGCCAGAAAGAATCAGCACTCGAGTTCATACCTAATGCTCCTTTGCACAAAATGATCCGCATAAATAGTCTGATATATTGTATCATAAATTCCCATTTTATGACAATATATCTATTAAAATATCCATCTATTTAACGGTTGTAACAATAGTAATACCTTTTCAGATACGTTTCACAAAGATATACCCGAACGCATTCGGTCCCCAGTGACAGGCGATCGAAGGGATCAGGTTGTCATACACTTTGATCATTTTCCGGTATTCGGGATCCGTCATCCCGATCACCTCATCAAGGTTTTTCTTGTTATAGGTATATGACGCAACGATACCGTAGTCGGGATCGCACTGTTCCGTCCTGACAAGATCGGCAATATAGTTCTTGCTTTGTTTCAGCCCCCTCTTTTTGGCCAGAACGCTCACTTTCCCATCCTGTATGCCGACAACGGGCTTGATTGCAAGCAGTGTGCCTACCATCCACTCTGCTCTGGACAGACGCCCGCCTGCGAGCAGATAATCGAGTGTTTCCGGAATTGCCGCGACGACAATCCTGGGGATCAGTCGGTTCAGTTTGTCGACAATGACCTCCATCGGTTCCTGTTCATACCTTCTCGCCTCTTCCACAAGGAACCGTATCCCGCCAACCGCCAGTCTCGAATCAAAGACCGTTACTTTCGGATTCTCCGCAAAAAGCATACGCAATGCCTGATACGTCCCTGATATTTCCGAAGAGATCGTGATAAACAGAACCTCGTCTCCCGCTTTCGTATAATGCTCGGCCAGATTCTGCGCGTCTTCAAGAGACGGCAGCGATGTTTTGGGAAATTCCTTTGTCCTGCCCAGCCTCTCATAAAATTCGTTGATTGTAAGATCAACGCCGTCCAAAAAAGACTCTTCCCCTATCTGTACATGAATCGGCAGAATATCCACCTGATATCTGTCCTTCTCATCCTGCTTGATACTGCTGCCGGAATCCACAATAATCCTAAGCATCTCCATCCCTCCATCTTGGCCTTGGTAAAAACCCGCAGATAAGAACACCTAATAGATTCCGCGGATCCCCGAATCATTGTCCAGTGTATTCATATTATACAGGATCAGTACATCCGTCACCTCGCTGTGCTTTGCCAGGAAATCGGAAGGCCCCTGCTTATAATATCTGGTGTCAAACACATATATCTTTCGGTAATGATGTGCAAGAAACGGCACCATGGAATTGGCGTAGCTGTCTTTGATCAGCACAAGCACATCTTCCGACTGTGCATTCGCATTTTCAATCTCCACAAGCGTATGGATATTATTCAGAAAAAGGGAGTATTTGTCCTTTTCCGCAAGGTACTCCATATTGTAAAGGCTGTCTGTGACTTCTCCTGTGTCCGTATAGGTCACTGTCAGCCGGTCATCCGGATGCGTATAGACCACAATGTCATCCTTGACATGATGATAGTCATTCACTTTTGAATACAGCGTTCCCGCAAATTCTTCCGTGACCTTCTGTGAGGAAAAATCTTCCAGCGGAACCGGTATGAGATCTTTTGCCTCACAATAGGCCACGTACCCCTGATAAGCCCCGAATGTTGTCCAGTGATGATCCGTTCGGTAATACAACTGCCCGGAAGGCGCCGCCTCATACAACTTTCCGCTGCAATCAATAGCTGGAATTCCTGTCCGGTCATAGATCTCCTTTGCAGTGGCAGTCTGATCCGCCTTCGGCGCAAGCGCCGGAAGCTTATCCCGATAGATCGTCACGGCAGTGGGAATAAGCATAAGGTTCGTATCGACTGTACTCTTATCTGTTTTTTCATAAAACTTCCGGAAGGTATCGCATATTCTCTGCGTATTGACGGGTGTAGCGTAACCTTCGATCAGATAATCGTCCTTTGCGATGTACACACCGCCTATCTCCCGCCTTCCCGTGGCAATCTCAAATGCGGTTTTGTATCCCATAAACCAGTCTCTCATCGGGAAATGATCCGAGAACCATTCACTGAGTGCATCCATATATTCACCGCTCATATACGTTTCCCGGGAAAGCTCCGGAAACTTTGCCAGATACCGGTTCTCATTTTGAGAAAACTCCTCTTTCGGAAAAACAAAAAACAGTACCGTCAGCCCCAATATAATAACGCAGTATAATATCACTGTAATTTTACGAATTTTGTCTTGTATGCTCATAGCCACTCTCCTAAAATCTGAAATACAGGAAAGGATTGTAAGTATCATTCACCAGATACGCAACGGAAAGAAGCAGCAACGCCGCTCCCATCATATAACCGATTCCGGACACGAGAATGCCGACTCCGCCCTTCAGCTGTTCTGACTTGCGGCGGATCCACGGATATACGGGACACGCCAGCACGCATGCGGCTGTCAATTCCACCCCGTAATTATACAGATACCACAGGCACCTCGAATCTGCAGCGCAATTTCCCTTCAGTCCGAACAGCAGCCCGATATAAGTGATCAGCTTACCCGCATCTGTGATCGCAAATATCACAAAACCGAACACAATAATGAACAGCGCGTATGCATGCCGAAGCCATCCCGGCAGCTTCTCAAGCCTGATGCCCCACACATACTTCTCGAGAGCAAGCAGTATCCCATAATAGACACCCCACAGGACAAAGTTCCACGAAGCTCCGTGCCAAAGCCCTGTCAGGAACCACACAACCGCAATATTGCGCAGATGCTTCGCGATTCCCCGCCTGTTGCCTCCGAGCGGGATGTACACATAATCACGAAACCATGTTGACAGTGAGATATGCCAACGTCTCCAAAAATCCGTCACGGAAACAGCTGTCAACGGATAGTTAAAGTTCTCATTAAAATGGAATCCCAGCATCTGTCCCATTCCGATCGCCATATCACTGTATGCGCTGAAATCAAAGTATAACTGCAGAGTAAAGCTCAATGCTCCAAGCCATGCCGTCGCCACAGATGTCTGTCCCGCTCCCAGCGAACTGATCTCCTCCCAAAGTGCACCAACCTGGTTGGCAATCAATACCTTTTTGAACAATCCCATCATAAAACGAAGGATCCCCCGCCGCACTTCTTCCCCATCAATGTGCCTTGCATATATCTCTTTTTGTACATCAGCGAAACGAACAATGGGTCCCGCAACCAGCTGCGGGAACATGGACACATACGTCAGATACCGCGGATAACTGTGCTCTGCCTGAATCGTGCCGCGATACAGATCAATGATATAACTCATTGTCTGGAAGGTATAAAAACTGATCCCGACGGGAAGCGAAAGCCCAAGCGGCTTTATCTGTGTTCCGAATATCATGTTGATCGTAGAAATGATAAAATCCGCATATTTAAAGAAGGCCAGCACCGATAAATTGATGACCACGGAAGAACATAAGAAAACAGTACGGATCTTCTTGTCCGTACCATAACGCTCCATGAGCCTCCCATTGATATAATCCACTCCCGTGGCAAACAACAGGATCACAATATATCTCGGCTCTCCCCATGTATAAAAAATAAGGCTGAAAAGCAATAAAATCCCATTTTTCCAGGAAAATGGGACTGCATAATACAATATAAAACAGATAGGAAAAAAGAAAAACAGAAACGGAATACTGCTGAAAACCACCTGAAATCCCCCTCGTAAATTTACCCTCTAAAACAGATCTTTCTCTATGATATCCGTAATGGCATCCGCCTGCTGCGAAATCACCAGCCAGACATACCTGTCTTTTGTCTTTACTTCGCTCTTCTTAACAATCTCAAACTGCTCAGGAAGATAGTTCTCCATCTCATTCTTCTTTTCATCGACGATCATCTCCAGACCGGAAACGATCTCCCCGATGTCGGCCCCGTCTCCTGCTTTCATGAGAACTACTGTCTCTGCCTGAGTTGCATCCTCCGACATGGAAAACACATATTCTTCCAATGTAGATACATCTATTCCATAATAATTGCTGATAAAATCATCATCCATGCACACAGGCGATTCCAGAGACACCTGCCCGGTGATCTCCTGATAAACTTCATCGATCGTTTTCGTCTCCTTTGCTTCTTCCTGCACTTCGGAAACCTGAGACTCCGCTGATGATGCAGCTGCCGTCCCGCAACCGGTCAAAAGCAATATTGTATTTAAAATAACAGCTGTTGTTTGAACAAATTTACTACTTATCATGATATTACCTTTCCTGCGTTTCATCCATATCCTGTTCTTCGGTCGCCGTCAGATCGCGCCGGGCATTTGCATAACCAATCAGTTCCTTTTCCCAGATTCCATAAGCAGACCTTGACAAATGAACAAAACCGTCACTGCATGCCCCTTTTGCAAGATTGCCTTTTCCGTCCGACAACGGTGTTGCCAGATCAATATAGCTCCATCCGTTTTCTGCTGCCATCTCCTGCAGCAGTTTGTTGTATTTGGCAATATTGGTATTGTTGAGTTTTGTTTTTCCCTGTCCCTCCAATGTATAGGTGACACTGATGATATGAATCTCAATTCCGGGACAGGTTTCCTGTATTTTATCAATAACCTCTTTATAGCGGTCTCTTGCCCCTTCCAGTCCCAATATGCTGATATCATTCATACCGAGAAGGAGAAATGCCCGTTTTGCTCCCATGAGAGAAACAGCATCCCAGACCTGATACTTCTTTCCTTTATACAAAGGATGGATGTTCTTATCCGTAACAGGTTTTATGGCATTATTGGCCGAATATCCGCCCACTGTCAGAAACTGTGCCCCGCTCAGGACGGAATCCTTCTTCTGTTTCATACAGTAATTACGAAATCCGAGCATAATGGAATCCCCTATAAATACGGAATCGCCATAATATGCTGCAAGTTCCTCTGTCGTAAGTTCTTTTACAGCCTCCGTTTCCCCGGCAGCAGGCTCCGTTGCAGTCTCCTGCTCCTCTTTCGTCTGAGACTGAATCGTCCCTGTTTCCGTCTGAGGCTGAATTGTCCCTGTTTCCGTCTGCTGCTGTACTGCAGTTGTCCCTGCATTTACAACCTCGGCCGCATGAGCGCTTAATCCGGCAGTATTTCCGAGCAGCAACGCAATGATTGCCCAAAGCATGGGCTTTCTTACTTTCATATCAGAATTATCCTCTTTTTATACCACAATTCTTTTGTTACATACTTATTTATCGTAACATCTTTTTTATAATTATACAATATTTGAATCATCTATTTTCCGCTCGAGTTTTTCCGTTTATGACATACTTCTGTTTCTGTGTTATAATGAGCACAAATAGGTCATCTGCACAAACTGACTAAAGAAAGGGGAACACCCATGAAAGCAATCCGCAAAAGACTATTGGTTCTGTCTATCCTTACTGCCCTCCTGATCGGAGGGTGTTTTTCCAAAGATGTAAAAGCTTCCCCTGCCACATCAAACGAACCGCTTCCGGAATCTGAATCCTTTCCTGAATATGACATCACCCTCATGGCAGTGGGCGATAATCTCATGCACATGGGAGTCGTACAAAGCGGAAAACAGGAAGACGGAAGTCTGGACTATACCTTTCTGTACAACGGCATCTCCGAATTTCTGCAAAATGCTGACATCAAAATCATCAATCAGGAAACCATTCTGGGCGGTAATGAGCGCGGTTTCTCCGGTTACCCCCGTTTCAACTCTCCGACCGAGGTCGGAGACTCCATTGCCCGGTCCGGATTTAATGTCGTGCTCCATGCCTCCAATCACGCTGCCGACCAGAATGCGGAAGGAATGATCGCGTGTGCGAATTTCTGGAACAACTATCCCGATGTACTGATGACAGGTATCCATGCCGACGAAGAGAAAGCAGGAGAAATCCCCCTGCTGCCTGTCGGTGACATCACCTTTGCCATCTTAAATTATACCTACGGTCCGAATATGGAAGTTCTGCCGAAATCCCTGGAAGGACATTTAAATCTTTTGTGTGATTATAATGCCAAAACCAGACGGATCGACTTTACCACCTTAAATCCCCGGGTCATTACCGATATTCAAAACGCAAAAGCACTGGCTGACGTCGTCATTGTCTGCCCTCACTGGGGTACGGAATATATGACCAAACCATCCGGCTACCAGCAGAAATTCGCCATGCAGATGGCGGAAGCAGGCGCCGATCTGATCATCGGTACGCATCCCCACGTTGTCCAGCCGGTAGAATGGATCACCGCCGGAAACGGCAACCGCGCCCTGTGCTTTTATTCTCTCGGCAATTACGTATCCACTCAGAAGGGCGGTATTTCCATGTTGGAAGCCCTTGCCTGGGTGACTTTCCATGTAGATGAAAACGGTGTTTCCATCTCTGAGGATAAATCCGGCGCAGTTCCACTGGTATGCCATTACACCAGCGGACCCGTGCGCATTCAGCAGATTTACCTTTTGGAAGACTACACGGCCGAACTGGCTTCCGTCCACGGTATCCACTCCTACGGCGGTGTCAATCTTACCTTGAAGGATCTGCTCTGCTGGAGTGCGGAAATCCTCGGAGAACGGACTCTGACCAGGCAACGCCTCTTTAATCAATGACATTCCGGATCCCGATGATCGGGCTGTAATCTGCCGCACTGGTGATAACGCCCTTTCTGGAATTTGCCGCATGTACGATCTGTCCGTTTCCTATGTAAAGTCCCACATGCGTGCAGCTTTTGCCACCGTTGGAACTGTAACAGATAATGTCACCCGGCTGTATCTCGCCATAACCGATACTGCGTCCCGCCCCGTTATACTGTCCCGACGGAGTCCGACTGATGGAATAGCCGAAATCCGCATATACAAAGCAGGTAAAACCGGAACAGTCCGTTCCGGAGGCCAGGCTGGAACCACCATGAACATATCTGTTGCCTACATATTGCAAGGCATAATCCACAATTGCACTGCGAAGCTCCCCGTTGGAAGTATAGCTTGTCGCAGGGAATTCTATCTGGGTAAGCATCTCCGGAGCCGTGCTTTCCTGTTCCTCCGTGCGTGCCTCCAAAGCCTCTCTGGCTGCGATCTCTGCGTTCTCTTCCTCCAGTGTTCTGGCATACACAAACTCCTCGGAAACAGTTACGTACTCCGCTGCCACATATCCGCTCTTTTCGTCAGTGTACTCTACTTTCAGCCATTCACCGAGGTTTTCAAGCACCTTTACCTTCTCGCCGTTGTCCACATAGCCGATGCGGCTCGCATCCGTGGAGGGCTCCTCCCGCACATTCAGGCGGTCCGCCTGCACCTTCGCATACCGGGTCACATACTCATCGATCACATCGGCCGCCGCATCACCGTACAGGAAAAATTCTGCCTTGATGTAGCCTTCCACATTGCCGGAAACGATCTGAAACCAGTCTCCCTGCTCTCCCGCAGTCGCAAGGATCTGTGCCACAGCGCCGTCATAAATCTTACCTACGATCTCGCTGTCCGTATTCGGCTCACGCCTGATATTCACATAATCCGTCACATCCGCAATTGCCAGATTGGAATACTCGCTTTCTCCGTCATCGTCTGTAGACGAAAGCTCGTCCGCCCCCTTGTCCGTCGCGCTGCTGTCAGCCTGATCCGCTTCCCGCGCCTGTGCGTCAATGTCCGTCTGAGCGGCTTCCTGTATTTTTGCCTCGATATCTGCTTCCTCTGCAGTCCCTTCCGTCTCAATCTTCTGTGTCATGGCTGCCTTGTCCGCATTGCCCGCCCACAGACACACCAGTCCGAAGCAGCAGACTATCGCTGCCATCTCTATCCCTTTTCTCATGTCCTGTCCTTTTTCTTACATTCTCACGCCGTCATACTTTTCAAAACTCCTGTTATTATTATACTCAACTGATCATGAAAATGAAAGTGTATCTGCGCTTAAAGCATCTGTTAACAAATGGCACAAGAAAGAAGAAGTGACAGGCAGCGCTCTCATGGAAACCTGAAAGCCGGGGTGATGAAGCGGGTATCCTTTTCCGGTTCCGATCCTAATATAAAGTCCTTTTGCCCGCCTGTCTTTTAGCAGGTAATACCCGAAATCGTCCCCGAGCATCACCGGCGGAGATACGAGATTGATCAAATGCTGCGACAATGCCGCTCTTTCAGCCAGAGCGCAGAGAGATCCATCATTGATGACAGACGAAGATCCCCGCGTCCATGTCAGATCTATTTTTGTATTGGATGCAGCCGACTGATGTGATACCGCATCCCGTATTGCAGTTTCAATCTGTTTCCGAAGGTCCTCATCAAATGTACGGACAGTTCCTTCACATATTGCTTCTTTCGGAATGACATTCCATGCATTTCCCGACTGCAAATGCGTAAAACTGATGATATGGGGCATATCCTTTGGGATCTGCCGCAAATCATAATCCGTAATCTCCGCGATCAAATCCAGTAAAGCCGGGATCGGGTTGTTTCCTTTCTCGGGAGTGGCCGCGTGTGTGCCAACGCCTGTCACTGCAATGCGAAATCCATCAACCGATGCCATGAGCGGACCCGGAACAATACTGACTTCGCCAACTTCAAGATCCGGCTGGGCATGAAATCCGAAATAAACATCCATATCGGGAAGTACGCCGGTGCCATATAATCGTTCCGCGCCGTAAAATACCTCCTCACCGGGTTGGAACAGGAACCAGATTTCCCCCGAAAACCGATCCCGGATCCTGTTCAGGGAGCAGGCGCACATTAATCCGACCGTCGTATGAAAATCATGTGCGCAGGCATGCATAATCCCGGGATTGCAGGAACTGTAAGATAAACCGGATTCCTCTGTCACAGGAAGTGCATCAATATCAGATCGAAGCGCTATTTTACGACACGGAACACAAGTGCCATCCTGCTGTCTGGTACCGCGCACTCTTGCAATCAGACCGGTCGGTATATCCGTTTCTATGATTTCAACATTTTCCTGTGTCAGTACAGAACGGATTTTTTCGGTTGTTCTGTATTCTTCAAATCCAAGCTCCGGATGTCTGTGAAAGTCACGAAACACTTCTTCCCAGTCCGGTGCGTGATCTGCCTGTTTATACATGGTGTATTCCTGCCTGCTTTCTATTATACGTACATGTCGTATTGATTTCTTTTGCTTTCTTTCACGTTATTGCTTTGTATAAGGAATCAGGCGCTCATCCAGTTCAACCTGAAGTGTCTTGTTGATCAGGTTTGTGGCAATCATAATCGTGGCAAATGCAGTGATCAGCACAATCTGCTCCTCATTCCAATGCTTCTTTAAGTCGTCAAAGATCTCCGGCGGAACCCGGTTTGCATCCTGAACGATCGCTCTTCCATAATCGATCAGCAGTTTTTCTTCGTCAGAAAAATCAAATGTAGCAAAGTCAATTCCGGCATCTGTCAATATCTGTGTGAAAAAAGTATCGCAGATCAGGCAGTCGTTTTCATGAGAAATGGCATAGCTAAAAAAATTGATCGTCCGCTCAGGAAGAAACTTTTCCAGTTCTCTCTCAAGCGTATACCATTCCATTAGTGCATGAAACGCCGGTTCGCTGTGGAGAAGCGTCAGTTTCATATTGGTCAGCCTTCCGTTTCCTTCCATCAGACGGTCAATACGTGCTCTTTCTTCCGAACTTGCGTTATCATATGGTAACTGTGATATATAAGCCATAACTAATTTTCCTTTCTTATCGTTTCATTGGATTTCTTTCAGATGAAACGTAACCGCATTCGGATGGGAGGAGGCAGTGATGGGTTTTTTGCAAAACGAATAGGCAATTCCTTCTCTTTCAAGGATTTCCCGTATGCGGAATATGTTTTCGTCATCCGG
>CAMGRE010000012.1 GCA_946061355.1 uncultured bacterium
GATGATTGCCGGGCATTCTTCATATTTTAAACAATTCGAAAAGATCATTGTATATTACGATAATGGGCAGACAGAACTAAGCACCATTTTGAATGCTGTATTTTCGGCTTTGTTTCATGAGGTTGAATTCAGAAGAAAAGTTTTTCTATAAACCACAGGAACTAAAAAAGCCATTTTTAAAAAGTTTGGAAGAAAAAAGATTAAAATAAACACCCGGCTCAGGGATTGATATCAATCCTCAGACCGGGTGTCTTGATTTTCATATGGTTACGCTGCCGCGTCGGGCAGTTTGATCCAGCTCACTGTGCCGTCGCCGGTGGGTGACGGCACGGGAACGAGCCCGTACTTCTCGATGAAGCGGTGGAGCATGACTGCAAGTTCGGCGTTCATGGTCTCTGCCTGCGGGGCAAAGAGTTCATCCGTCCTGCTGTTAATAATACCGGCGCCGACCGCCCAGTTAACAGCGTCAAGTGACCATGCAGAGACGGCGGCGCCGTCTGCGTAGATATCAAGTGCACCGGTATCGGACACATCATAGCCCTTGTACTTCGCATAGTTATAGAATGCTGCCGCGAACTGCTCGCGGGTGATCGGGCTGTCCGGACGGAAGGTGCCGTCACCGAAGCCTGTGAGCACACCGCTCTGTCTGGCCCAGGTCACTGCGTCATAAGCGCCCGCTGCATCGGGGTCATTCGCTGCATCCGGGTCATACGTTACATCCGTGAAGTTGTTGCGTCCCGCAACCGCAGGGCAGCCCTCCATACGGTAGAAGAGCTCCGCAAGGCTTAATCGGCTGACGCTCGCGTAGGGTTCAAAAGAGCTGTCTCCCGTACCGCCCAACAGGCCGCACGCATACACAAATGCCACATCAGGATAGAACCAGTCCGCTTCGCTCACATCCGTGAAAGGACTGCTGCTCTTAGCCGTACTGCTGTCTGAAGTCGTCCTGGCAGCGGTATTGGCTGTAGCCGCGCTGCTGCCGGAACTGCTGTGATGGCGTCGTGAGGAGCTGCTGCCGGAGGAACCGGAACTGCCCGATGGCTGTTTCGGCAGTAAGGATTCAGTAAACTTACTATAGGCTGCTTCCGATCCGGCAGGCACCCTGATCGTTGTAATACTGCAGTTGGAAAATGCAGTAGAAGCGATGTTTGCCGGCGGCGTTGTCCCTTTAAAGGTTACCGTCTGCAGGTTGGTACAGTATGAAAACGCACCACCGCCAATCGTCGTCACTCCCGCTGGGATCTCTATGGAAGTAAGACTGGTACAGCCCCAAAATGCAGCATTGCCAATCGTCTTCACTCCCGCAGGTAGCGTTATGGAAGAAAGGCTCCTACAGCTCTGAAACGCACTACCGCCAATCGTCGTCACTCCCGCTGGGATCTCTATGGAAGTAAGAAAGGTACCAGCAAACGCGCTTAATTCCAGTTTCTTCAGCTTAGAATTCTCGCCGAAGGTTACATGAACCCCTGTATCAGAACTATTTCCACAGCGCGCAAACGCCTCACTTCCAATAGTCTCCACACTGGCAGGGATCCTTATGGAGTTAAGTCTGGGGTAGTCCTTAAACGCACAACTCCCGATGGAGGTCACACCTTCACCTATGAATACCTCCTTTGTATTCTGTTGATAACCGCTGTTACCATACCATGGAACGCTTTCCGGACTCCACCAATCCGGCATATTGCCTGTTCCGGTTCCTGTCTTTTTAATGATATATTTGTAAACAGGATTACCAATAAAATACCGTTCCCATGTAAAGACATCCGCAACGCTCTCACTGTTTGCAAACTTACCGGAGACGATCATCCCGCTCTCGTCCATCGTCGCAACCCCGCCGTTGAACCACTCGTGCAGTTCCATCAGCTTGTCCAGATTGGAAACCTTTTCCTGATCCTCATCCGATAAGGTACCAAAGGCATCCGCCGCATCTGCCGCCTGCAGGTAGATCTCTTCCAGGGTCTCTGCATCCTCCTCCGGATCCAGCGCCTCTACCTCTTCCACATCGGGAAGAGCGTCGATCATCGCTTCCACCTCCGCCACGGTGAAGGTCTTCCGTTCATCTTCCTGCTCATCTTCCTGCCCGTCTTTCTGTTCCGGATCCTCCGATTCGCAGAACTTACAGACATATCCGCAGGGTGTCCCCTCCACGGCGGGCTGATAACCGCAGGCTTCGTCATGCTCATGCGTGCACTCCGTTACCGTCTCATAGCACTCGTCCGTGTGCTCATGACTGCAGGGTGTCTCCGGCGTCCCTTCCGTGTAGCCGCAGTCATCATCATGCTCCGTGTGGTGTTCGCATAATCCGTCCGTGGAAGCGCTGTCTGTCACCCCCCGCCTCGGCAAACGCCGTCCGGGCATTCAGCGACAATACAAGGGTCACACAGAGCAGCATGCTCAGTAGTTTTTTCTTGGATGGTCTCATATCTTTTGTTCTCCCTCTCTTTCATTTTCTAAACGAAATCTCTTCACTTCAGTCGCAATGCGACTTATCTATAACAGAACACACCATATCGGAAGGATTTTGCAAGCAAATCCGCCGAAGCTGTAAATTGCCTGAATTTTCAGATATTTTGGGCGTTCCCGTCTTTTTTCACCATCCGGAAGCTCTTTCTCCCGAACGAATCCGTATCCCGGACAAAGCACACCGCCGCTTCGGGATTTGCCTTTTCTTTTTCATACTCCCGGATCACCTGTTGAATCTTCTCAAGGGAAACCGGATAGGAGAGCTGCTCCCGGATCTTCTCCGGCGGCAGCCCCAGATCATGCAGATGCTTCACCGCTCCGACATACGCAAATTCCGCCGTAAAGTTTGCAAGCGCTTTTTGAAAATAGGTATTCTCTGCCATGCGTCAAATCCCCTCCGGATAATTGTTATTCCTTTTCCAATATAGTCAGCATTTCTCTTGGCGTTACAATATATGGCTCAGTCGGAAAATGTTTGGTGTTTCCTGTAACCAGGAATGCATCATCGTGCTTTCTTTTTTCCATAACAATTTCATAAAACACTACGTCCTTGGGATCCGGCAATACTATTCCGGTATCCCCCGGATCAACAAAAATGCCGCGTTTCATCATCCCATCAATAATGACATTCACTTTTTCTCTGTCGAAATGAAATTTGGGGCGCGTAAGCACCTCCGCATACTCATTTATGATCTGCTCATTTAATAACGGAATAATGTTACCGACAAAAGCATGTTCTAACACACATCCCGGTACAGAATCCCATCTAAGCACTGCCGACACTAATACATTCGTATCTATCACTGCATAATACTTCATACTATGCCTCATTTCTGGCGGCACTGATCTCAGCATTGATCTCATCTAACGTCATATCTGCTATTCCATTTGCCTCTGCTGTTTTGCTCATCTCCCGCATTGCTTTTACAGCAGTTTCCGCCTTGTAGGAATCAGTTCCCAGCTTCATCGCAAACGGTATTCCTCTCTCTTCAACAGAACGTGTCAGAAAAATCCGAATTGCAGTAGATAAATCCATTCCTAACTTCTCAAAAATGTCTGTTGCTTCTGTTTTCAACTTATCATCGACTCGTAACTGGATTAAAGAATTTGCCATAGTGCATTCCCCTTTTCAACTGCATTGTTTTATACTTCAATTGTATGATATTTTCCCCAAAAATGCAAGGTCATACACATGAAACGAATTCCATATAACCATTCCATGTGAAAAAGCATTCCCCATTTCCCGTTTCACGCAGCAGCCTGCGCTGCAGTCATCCGGGCATGGATGCGCTGCAGCACGTTGGACTGAATGTTGCGATAGAAGAACTGATAGTCATACAGATGGTAGATGCCATCCTCAAAGATGCCAAGCACCGGCGGATATTCCTGCGGTGTGATGGTATCGTCCATCTTGAGTGTCCCGCGCTCACTGTCAAGATACGCACCGGTGAGCTGCGGAATCTCTTTCCTGATCTCGCCCTGATAATTTGTAAAGCATGCGCCCTGATTCTCCTCTGCGGGCGCATACGTGCCGTCCGTCTTCCAGTTCAGGGGATTGATGGCGAGCGTCTTTGTGCCCTCCGGCACCATCAGGGAACCATTGATTGACTTTGCCTCTGAGTTGAACGCAATGATGACACCTGTGTCACGTTCTCCCTGCGCCGCCTTCAGATAAGGATACTGCTTGATCTCCTCTTCGGTGAGACGCCAGCCGATGGCGTAGCAGGCAACCAGCTGATCCGCAAAATCCTGCTTAGCGCCAAACTCTTTCATCAGACGGATGCACATATCCGCTCCCTGTGAAAAGCCTGCCAGCACGATGGGACGCCCCTGGTTGTAATGCTCTCTATAATACAGGAATGCCTCTCTCACATCCTGATACGCGATCTGCTCATACACTGCCCTCGTGGCCTCGTCGCACTCATAGCCGTCGAGCGACATCTGTCTGTAAAAAGGCGCATACATCCGGCAGTCAAGCGCATATAGCCCGTACTCCATATTGAGTGCGCCCACAAAGGACTTCCTGCTCGCACTGTCCTGCAGGCTCATGTTGTAATGCTCCCCATCACCCAGGTACACAGTGGGACAGATCAGGAAGCAGTCCGCATCCTTCTCAATATCCGTCTCCAGATACGCCCACGCGGAAGGCAATGTATAATCCGGCGCCGGATCTGCTTTTTCCTGTGCAGAAGCTGTTCCGGGGGTTCCTTCCTCCGCCTGTACGATACCGGCAGGGCATACGCACAGCAGAAAGACACACAGGAACAGAAGTGCTCCCGCCTTTGCCATGATCTGTTTCATTTTTGTTCCCCTCCCTTTTTCTTACGCTCTTTTTTCTGCTTTCTATCTGATCTCCGTCACGGGATAATCCTGATCCTCGACCGCTTTCTTAAGCACTTCGTCCGGAATCTCTTTGCCAAGCTTCACAACCGCGCTACCCGTCTCATGGCTCACGACAGCCTCCGTCACACCGTCCAGCGCCTCCAGCGCTTTCTTTACCCGTGCCTCGCAGTGTCCGCACATCATTCCTGTGATCATCATTGTCTTTTCCATCGTCTGATTCTCCTTTCCCAACATCTTTTCATTTCCCGTTTCTATTGCCGTCCTGCCGATTTCCACCGTTTCCACGCATCTGTCGGCAAATTCCTTTTTCCTTCTGATTGCTCTATGCCTGTCTCTGTGCGCATCATAGACAGGAATCAAATTCAGCCGCAGCGCATTGCTCACCACACAGAAGCTCGACAAGCTCATCGCCACCGCCCCGAATATGGGGTTTAACTTCCATCCAAATACAGGATACCACAACCCGGCGGCAAGCGGAATACCGATCACATTATAAAAGAACGCCCAGAAGAGATTCTGGTGGATATTGCGCAGCGTCGCCCGGCTCAAGCGGATCGCGGCAGGCACATCGCTTAACTTACTCTTCATCAGCACCACATCCGCCGCGTCGATCGCGATATCCGTCCCCGCTCCGATCGCGATGCCGATATCGGCTCTGCTGAGCGCCGGAGCATCGTTGATGCCGTCTCCCACCATCACGACCTTGCCCTTTTCCTGAAGGGAGCGGATCACCGCCTCCTTGCCGTCCGGGAGCACTCCCGCGATCACTTCGTCCACATTTGCCTGTGCGCCGATCGCCTTTGCGGTGCGCTCGTTGTCTCCGGTCAGCATAACTACGTGTATTCCCATATTCTGAAGTTCTGCAACCGCCTGCGCGCTGTCCTCCCTGATCACATCCGCCACGGCAATCATCCCCAGCAGTTTCCCGTCTTTTCCGAAAAAGAGCGGCGTCCTGCCCTGCTCTGACAGTTCTTCCGCCTGCACAGTAATCTCCTTCGGAAGTTCACACCCCTGCTGTTCGATAAATTTCCGGTTGCCGCCCGCAAGGTTCGCTCCGTCCAGATTTCCCGTCAGTCCGTTTCCCGCCACCGCCCGAAACTCCGTCAGATCAGGAAGGGGCTGTCCATCCAGTCCCTGCAGCGTCCCATATGCAAGGATGGCGCGTGCCAGGGGATGCTCACTCTTTTGCTCCAGAACATACGCTGACGCAAGCAGTTCCTCTGCCGTCACACCGCCGGCCGGCACGATATCCGTCACCTCCGGCTCGCCGCCCGTGATCGTGCCCGTCTTGTCAAGCGCTGCGATCTGTACCTTTCCGGTCTGTTCCAAGGATACGGCCGTCTTGAACATGATACCGTGCTTTGCGCCCACACCGCTGCCGACCATGATCGCAACCGGCGTGGCGAGACCCAGCGCGCACGGGCAGCTGATCACCAGCACGGAGATTCCTCTCGCCAGCGCAAATCCCACCGTCTGTCCCGCAAGGAGCCAGACCACTACCGTGACAAATGCGATGAGGAGCACTGCAGGCACAAACACACCCGATACCCGGTCCGCCACCTTGGCGATGGGCGCTTTGGTCGCAGCGGCGTCACTGACCATCTGTATGATCCGGGACAACGTGGTATCCTCCCCGACCCTCGTCGCCTCACAGGTGAGGAAGCCCGACTGATTCATCGTTGCCGCAGACACACGGTCGCCTGCCGCCTTGTCCACCGGAATGCTCTCACCCGTCAGTGCCGATTCATTCACGGCGCTGCTTCCCGTAAGTACGATCCCGTCCACCGGGATCTGCTCTCCCGGTCTCACGACGAAATGATCGCCGATGCGTACAGAACTTATGTCAACCTCTCTTTCCTGACCGTCACACAGTACGATCGCCGTCTTCGGCGCTAACTTCATCAGACTTTTGATCGCATCCGTCGTCTTTCCCTTGGAGCGCGCCTCCAGCATTTTCCCTACGGTGATCAGGGTGAGGATCATCGCCGCAGACTCAAAATAAAATTCATTCATATAGAGCATAACGCCGTCCATGTCAAGGCGCAGCTGTGCATCCGTCATGGCAAACAGCGCATATACGCTGTAACCGTAGGAAGCGCCAGCGCCCAATGCGACGAGCGTATCCATGTTGGGGGCTCCGTGGAGCATCCCCCTGAAGCCGCTCACAAAAAATCTCTGGTTAATCACCATGATCGCCGTGGTAAGCAGCAGCTGGTAAAGTCCCATCGCCACATGGTTGTCCGTCATAATCGCGGGCAGAGGCCAGTCCCACATCATGTGTCCCATGGACAGGTACATGAGCGGAATCAGCAAAACAAGCGAAGCGATCAGCCGCTTCTTCATCAGAGGCGTCTCCTTGTCTGTCAGCACGTCCTCGTAAGCTGTCATCGCACCACCGCCCGATCCGGTCATTCCGTTCTGCCCGCCGCCACTGCCGTGGTTTTCTGATCCGTCCGCGCTGTGCCGCCCGGCACCCGCGCCGCGGTTCCCCTGCAGGCGGGCGCCGTATCCCGCATCCTCCACCGCCTTTATGATCCGCTCTGTCGGCGCATCACCTTCCACGCCCATGGAATTTGTCAGCAGGCTCACGGAGCAGGAGGTCACGCCCTCCACCTTTGATACCGCCTTTTCCACTCTGGCGCTGCACGCTGCGCAACTCATTCCCGTCACCTGATATTTCGTCAACATAAATCATCATTCTCCTATTTATTACACTGTCCCATACAGAAATATCCAAAAACGCCCCATAAGAGACACTGTCTATTAAGAATAGTATCTCCAATGGGGTATCTGTCAAGTCAGTTAATCATCAATTTTTTTCAATATCGGATATGCTTATACGTTGATCTCCGCCTTCACGCCGAGCAGTTCTCTATTTTCCTCAAGGATCGGTGCGATCACGTTCTTTAAGAATGCGTCCACCTGCTCTCTGGAGCGTCCCACATATTTCGCGGGGTCCATGGTCTTTTGCAGATCCTCCAGCGTCATGTTGAAGGCACTGTCCGCCGCGATCAGTTCAAGGAGGTTATTCTCTTTGCCCTCCACCTTCACATTCTTTCCTGCCTCCATCGAGAGCGTCCTGATCTTCTCATGCAGCTCCTGTCTGTCGCCGCCCGCTTTCACGGCATCCATCATGATGTTTTCCGTCGCCATGAAGGGAAGCTCGCTGCGCAGTCTCTTCTCGATGACCTTAGGGTATACCACCAGACCATCCACGACATTCAGGCACAGATCCAGGATACCGTCCGTGGCGAGGAAGCCCTCCGGGATGGAGAGACGCTTGTTTGCCGAATCATCGAGCGTGCGCTCAAACCACTGTGTCGCGGAGGTGATCGCCGGATTGAGCGCATCGATCATCACGTAACGGCTCAGGGAAGCGATACGCTCGCTTCGCATGGGATTTCTCTTATACGCCATTGCTGATGATCCGATCTGGCTCTTTTCAAAAGGCTCCTCAACCTCTTTCAGGTGCTGAAGCAGCCTGATATCGTTTGACATCTTGTGGGCGCTCGCCGCAATGCCCGCCAGCACGTTCGCAACTCTGGTGTCCACCTTCCGGGAATAGGTCTGTCCCGACACAGGATAGCATTTCTCAAAGCCCATCTTCTGCGCGATCATCGGATCGATCTTGTCGATCGTCTCCTGATCACCGTTAAACAGCTCCAGGAAAGAAGCCTGTGTGCCGGTCGTTCCCTTGGAGCCGAGCAGCTTCATCCCCGACAGCACATGGTCGAGATCCTCCAGATCCAGACAGAACTCCTGCATCCACAGCGTCGCCCGCTTCCCGACAGTCGTTGGCTGTGCAGGCTGAAAATGGGTAAAAGCAAGCGTGGGCAGATCCTTATATTTCTCCGCAAAATCCGCAAGCTCAGCAATCACGTTCACCAGCTTCTTTTTCACCAGTTTGAGTGCCTCCGTCATCACGATGATGTCCGTGTTGTCGCCCACATAGCAGGAAGTCGCTCCCAGATGAATGATCCCCTTTGCCTTTGGGCACTGTACGCCGTATGCGTACACATGGCTCATCACATCGTGGCGCACCTCTTTTTCCCGCGCCTTCGCCACATCATAGTTGATGTCGTCCGCATGACTTTTGAGCTCATCGATCTGCTCCTGCGTGATCGGGAGCCCCAGCTCTTTCTCCGTCTCTGCGAGCGCGATCCAGAGTTTTCTCCAGGTGCGGAATTTCATATCCGGTGAAAAGATATACTGCATCTCCTTGCTGGCGTAGCGCTCAGACAAGGGGCTGTTGTATCTGTCTGTACTCATCTGTTCTCTCCTTTTATTTCATTGATAACGGCTTTTTTCCTTCGATCACGCTTATCGGTCAAACTCACCCCTGATATCCTCAGTCGGCGGCTCCATCGGGTATTTCCCGGTAAAGCATCCCTTACAGATGCCAAGCTGCTCCACGATCTCCTCCAAACGTTCTACCCGCAGATACCCGAGGGAATCTGCCCCGATGATCTCACAAATCTGATCCACGGAGCGATTATACGCGATGAGCTGCTCTCTTGCCGGCACGTCCGTACCAAAATAGCAGGGCCACAGAAACGGCGGTGAGCTGACGCGCATATGCACTTCCTTTGCGCCCGCGTCACGCAGCATCTTGACGATGCGGTCAGAGGTGGTGCCGCGCACGATCGAATCGTCTATAATGATGATCCGCTTGCCGTTTACAACCTCTTTCAAAGCATTCAGCTTCACCTGCACACTGCTCTCACGATGCTTCTGTTTGGGCTTGATAAAGGTCCTGCCGACATACGTATTCTTGACAAATGCCTGTCCATAAGGGATTCCCGCCTGCATGGCGTAACCCATCGCGGCACAGTTGCCGGACTCCGGCACACCGACCACCAGATCGGCCTCGACCGGCGAATCCATGGCGAGGAACTTGCCCGCAAGGATCCTGGAATTGTATACGCTCACATTGTCGATGTAGCTGTCCGGTCTTGCGAAATAGATATACTCAAAAACACATCTGGCATGCTGCTCTTTGGGAAGGCACATGCTCCTGTCCGACTCAATTCCCTTTTCCGGTGAGATCGTCACGATCTCGCCCGGCTCAATGTCGCGCACAAAGGTTGCTCCGACCGTGTCGAGCGCACAGGTCTCCGAAGCAATGATATAAGCATTGTCTCTCTTGCCGATACACAGCGGCTTGAATCCGAACGGATCTCTGGCTCCGATCAGCTTCCTGGGAGACATGACCACCAGTGAATACGCGCCCTTCAGCTTCTTCATGGCGCGTCCCACCGCTTCCTCAACGGTCTTGGAATTCAGCCGCTCCCTCGCGATATGATACGCGATCACTTCGGTGTCTATGGTCGTCTGAAAAATCGCACCCGTGTATTCCAGCTCGCGTCTGAGTTCCGGCGCGTTGATCAGATTGCCGTTATGGGCAAGCCCCAGCGTACCTTTTACATAATTGAGAACGAGCGGCTGGGCATTCTCTCTGGTAGAACCGCCCGCCGTGGAATAACGCACATGTCCCACACCGATATCACCCTTCAACTTCTCGAGTGTCTCCGGTGTGAACGCCTCGTTCAGCAGTCCCATCTCCTTGAAGCTAAGCACTTTTCCCTTGGGACCGTTCGTATCGCTGACAGCGATACCGCAGCTCTCCTGACCCCTGTGCTGCAGTGCAAAGAGACCATAATAGATCGTGGATGCCACGTCCCCGCCGTCGAAATCATACATGCCGAAAACGCCGCATTCCTCCCGCAGCTTATCGGTCACTTCCATCAGTTCGTTTACATTTTCTGTCATCTTATAACCCCAGGCGTTTGAATACTTCGTTGTAAGCTTCCTCTACGTTTCCGAGATCCCTGCGGAATCTGTCTTTATCCAGTTTTTCGTTGGTGTGTACATCCCACAGTCTGCAAGTGTCCGGTGATGTCTCATCCGCCAGGATGATCTGTCCGTGATATCTGCCGAACTCGATCTTGAAGTCGATCAGCTTGATGTCCGCCTGCAGAAAATACTCCTTCAGTACTTCGTTTACCTGAAAAGCATATTTCTTGATCGTCTCGATCTCATCCCATGTGGCAAGTCCGAGAGCCACTGCAAAATAGGAATTGATCAACGGATCGCCCAGCGCATCGTTCTTGTAGCTGAACTCGATGGTAGGCTCCTTGAAAGGTGTGCCCTCCTCTACGCCGAGACGCTTGGAAAAGCTGCCTGCCGCCACGTTGCGGATGATGACCTCGAGCGGAACGATCTCCACTTTTTTCACTGCCGTCTCCCTGTCGGAAAGTTCCTCAATAAAATGGGTGGGAACGCCCTTTGCCTCCAACAGCTTGAACACATGATTTGTCATACGGTTGTTGATTACGCCTTTTCCCACGATGGTGCCTTTTTTCTCGCCGTTAAACGCTGTGGCATCATCCTTGTAATCCACGATCAGAACATCGGGATCATCTGTGGTAAATACCTTCTTTGCCTTGCCTTCGTAAAGCTGCTCCAATTTTTTCATTGCTCCTCAACCTGTACCTTTCTTGTTTTTTTGCTGTTACCAATTCTATTCCACCGAGCTGACGCAGTTGTTCATCAGCATCGCAATGGTCATGGGACCAACCCCGCCGGGAACCGGCGTGATCGCACTGGTGTGGGGCGCGACTTTGTCAAAATCCACATCGCCGCACAGTTTATTCTGCTCATTTCTATGGATACCCACATCGATGACGACAGCGCCTTCTTTCACATAAGTCTCATCGACAAATTTCGGTTTGCCGATGGCAGCCACGAGAATATCCGCCTGTCTGGTGATCTCTTTCAGATCCTTTGTCTTGGAATGGCAGACAGTGACGGTGCCGTTTTCCCGCAGCAAAAGAAGCGCCATGGGCTTGCCTACAATATTGCTCCTGCCGATCACGACACAGTGTTTGCCGGCAATCTCGATCCCGGAACGCTTCAAAAGTTCAATGATGCCGAGCGGCGTACAGGACACATAGCCCTTCGCGCCCACGCACAGCGCACCCACGCTCTGCATATGGAAACCGTCCACATCCTTCTTCGGGGAAATCGTCTGGATGATCGTTTCCTCGTTGATATGTTTCGGAAGCGGAAGCTGTACCAGGATGCCGTTCACCTTGTCATCCGCATTGAGTTTCTCTACGAGTTCTGTCAACTCCTGCTCTGTCGTCTCTTCCGGCAGTTCATATGCCAGAGCTTCAATCCCGATATAGGCGCAGGCTTTTTTCTTATTATTGACATAGACACTCGAAGCGGGATCATTTCCCACCTGAATCACTGCAAGCGCCACGTCTTTGCCCTGCTCTTTCAGCTTTGCAACCTTTTCCTTCAATTCATCTTTGATTTCCTGCGAGATCTTCTTCCCGTCAATGATCTGATACATGTCTGTCACTCCTCCATCCTGCCATTCTGTATCCTGCCGCTATTCTTTCCGCTGAAATCTCTTGTGGAATTTATCCGCTCCGCAGACATGTTTCTCGTCGCCTTCGCGGATAATGTAGTCCCCTTCTCTGATAAAAGTGTATCCACGACGATTCCTCACAAAGGGACACACCAGATTTCCCTCTGCATTCTTAAACTGTATCAGTCCTTCGGTAACCACATGGCCGTTCGTCACGACTTTGCTGAACAATTCAAATCCGTCTTCCAATCCCTTACCAGGTTCATAGACTTCCGCTTCCACCTCAAGCGGCGCACGCAAATACTTCGTCATAATGCATCCCTCCTTCTTATATAAAATTATACGTTCTTTTGCGGGGAAAAGCAACCGAATCCGCCGGACCGGATTTTCCTCTCCTGGATCACCAGATCCGAATCCAGGAAACGATATCCCATTTTCTTTGCCAGCACAACGCCAACAGTGCTTTTTCCCGCACCGGGCATGCCGATTAAAACGATGTTGCCCATATAACTCCTATTGAATGATTATGTTCGCGCAGTCCAGGTCATTGGCCAGATCATAGACTCTTCCTGTCTTGAGCCCGACTACCTTCGGCCGCAGAATAAACTTCTCATAATTCTCCACAACGCTTGCCTTTTCCCCGTTGCTCAGTTCCACTGTCGAACCGACGGGATAGAGAATCACGCTTCCCAGGAAAGCTTTCATTGCACCGATATCGAGTTCCTCCGTCATCGCCATGATCATCTCCACCGCATCGCGGGGCGAAAAGCCATGCTTATACGGACGCTCCGTCACAAGCGCATCGTAAATATCGGCAACCGATATGATCTTTGCAAAAGAGCAGATCCGCGATTCCGCCACTCCCATCGGGTATCCCCGACCGTTAATCTTCTCATGGTGTTGGAGTACCCCGAGCTTGATCATATCGGATAAATCTTTATTTTCTTTCAAAATCTGATAACCGTACGCAGGATGCTGCTTCATAACGGCAAATTCGTCATCCGTCAGCCTCCCCGGCTTATTCAGGATCTCATTCGGAATTTTGGACTTCCCGATATCATGGAGCAGACCCGAAATACCGATATCATATATCTCCTGCTGAGACATTTCCCGCTTCTTGGCAATGATCATCGCCATGGTAGCCACATCGACACTGTGCTTGAACGTATACTCATCACTGACCTTAAGCAGGCCGATATCGACGGCGAGCGCGTCATTCTCATAGATTGCCCTCATCAGATCATCCGCAATCGACTTTGTCGCCGGTGCGAGATCAGCTGACGACGTGTTGGTAAACAGATAGGAAATTCCCTCGGCAACCCTCTCCCGCACGCTCTCGGTAAGCTGTACCTTGTTACGGTCGGCCACGCTGAGTTTCTCAATCTTCCTAAGCGCCTCTGGCGATGCCGTCTCACCTTCCGCCATGATCAGGCTCTCATCCACCTCTTCCTCGCCCTCACGGATATAGATTCCGGTGATCCCGAGTTTCCGGATCGCATCGATCAGATATTCATCCAGATAAGTTCCCCTCGCGATCAGGACACGCCCTGTCCCGTCCGCAATTGTCTGATCAATCCTCATCCCGCTCTGCAACACCCGTGTGGGTTTGAAATATCTCCTGACCATCTTTTATCCCTTTCATTCTCCGTCTGTTTGTTCCCGGCCTGTACCGATTTTTACATTTTTTTCAATCGTTATATTTTTAAGTCAATTCTATACAATTTAAGGTGATTTGTCAAAAAAGGCTTGACAAAAGATAACATATAATTGTATACTAGCAAAGCGGGTTGCAAAACAGCCCAAAAAACATGGGATCTTAGCTCAGCTGGGAGAGCATCTGCCTTACAAGCAGAGGGTCATAGGTTCGAGCCCTATAGGTCCCATATATCTATGGCGAGATAGCTCAGCTGGCTAGAGCATACGGTTCATACCCGTAGTGTCGAGGGTTCAAGTCCCCCTCTCGCTACTGCTAAAAACCCCCGAAACATTGATGTTTCGGGGGTTTTCATATCTTATTACATTCTCTCCGGCGCGGAGAAGCCAAGCAGATCAATGCAGGTCTCCAGGATGTCTCTGGTTAACATAAGTAACGCAATCCATCCCTCTTTCCTCTCAGCGTCCTCCTCGGACAGGATCTTCGTCTCATGATAGAATTTGTTGAATGCGTTGGCAAGGTCGTAGATATAAGCGCAGACCTTGTGCGGTGCAATCTCCTCGTATGTCGCCTCCATCATGGCATTGAACTTCGTCAGTTCCAGCATCAGTGCCTTCTCGGACGGGCTCACTGCCTCACGGAGCGTAAGGCCGTCAACGCTTCCCCCCTGCTCCTTATACTTGGCGAGAATCGACTTGATGCGCACGATGGTATACAGGATATACGGGCCGGTATCTCCTTCAAAGGAACTGAATTTCTCGATATCAAAAATATAATCCTTGGAAGCCTGGTTCGACAGATCACCGTATTTCACAGCGGCGAGCGCCACCTGCTTTGCCGTCTGCTCCGCCTCCTCACCGATGATCGATTCATTGGTGCTGATCTTTGTGAGCATCTCTGCGTTGATGTCGCTGATCAGGCGCTCCAAGCGCATAACGCCGCCCTCTCTCGTCTTAAAGGGCTTGCCGTCCTTGCCGTTCATCGTACCAAAGCCTAAGAAGGTCAGCTTTGTCTCCGGCTTCACCAGCTTCGTTTTCCTTGCACAGCGGAATACCTGCTCAAAATAAAGTTCCTGACGCTTGTCCACGACATAGATGATATGATCCGGATGGATCGTCTCCATACGCTCCATGATCGTTGCGAGATCCGTCGTATTGTACAGGGAGGCCCCGTCGGATTTTAAGATCATGCAAGGCGGAATCTCCTTGGTGTCAGTATCCTCCTTTACGTCCACGACAAGAGCGCCCTCGCTCTCATGCGCGTAGCCCTCTTTTTTCATATATTCCACCATGGAAGGAATCCGGTCATGAACGCTGGACTCTCCCTTCCACAGATCAAATTCCACATTCAGGTTCGCATAGTTCTTCTTGAGATCGGACACGGACACGTTGATAATGTGATCCCACAGTGCACGATACCCTCTCACTCCGTTTTGCAGCTTATAGGTTGCCTCCATCGCCTTTTCCTTGTAGGCGGGATCTTCCTTGGACTTGCCGCTCGCCGTGGGATAGATCTCCTCAAGCTCTGAGATGGTAAAAGGCGCCTCCCCGGGATACTCTCCCGTATAGCTGTCATCAAAATACACAAGCTCCGGCTTTCTCTCCTTAAGTTCCGTGATGATCAGCCCCATCTGCAGTCCCCAGTCGCCCAGATGAATATCACCGATCACCTTATGTCCCATATAGCGGGAAATGCGTTTGATGCTCTCACCGATGATCGCCGATCTCAAGTGCCCCACATGGAGAGGCTTTGCCACATTGGGGCCGCCGTAATCAATGATGATCGTCTGTGGATCCTTCGCCTCCTCAAGGCCATACTTGTCCGCATCCGCCATTCCCTGCAGGTATTCTGTCAGGAAGCTCTCCTTCACCTTCAGATTCAGGAAACCGGGAGCCACGGCATCCGCCTGTGCGAACACACTACTGTCTGCAAGCTTCTCCGCCACGGCTGTTGCGATCGCGATGGGAGCCATCTTATACCGTTTCGCTCCCGCCATAGCCCCGTTACACTGGAACTCACACAGATCGGGGCGGTTTGATATCGTCACCCGTCCGAGCTGCTCGTCATAGCCCGCTACGGCGAACGCCTGCATCACCTCTTCCGAAATCCTGTCTAAAATCTTCTGCATTCTATTTTTCCTCCATTATTACAAGTTCATATATCATAAATCTTCGATTTTCTTTTCCAATTCGCAATCACGCACTGTCGCTATCCGCGTTGCCACGTGCTGTCGTGCTCCGCTACCTGCGCCGCCATGTGCTGCCCGAAGCCAGAATCAGCACCGGAAAGATCTCCAGACGTCCTGCCAGCATATCGGCGATCAGTACCAGCTTTGAAATGATCCCGTACACGGAATAATTGCACGTCGGTCCCACCGCGCCCAGTCCCGGTCCCGTATTGTTGAAGCATGCCAACACCGTGGAGATATTTGTCTCCACGGAAAGACCGTCCAGCGATATCACAATAAAGCTTGCCAACAGAATCACCACATAGGCTGCCAGATATGCATTCGTATTATCCAGTACATGCTCACTGACCATATGCCCATTGTTTCGCACAATCTGAACCTTTTGGGGATTCAGCGTCTTTCTGATATTTCTGCGCAGACTCTTTAACAGAAGCAGCACGCGCCCGCATTTCAGACCGCCTGCGGTACTTCCCGCACATGCTCCCACCACCATCAAAAACAACAGCATCGACTTGGAAAAGCTGGGCCACAGGTCAAAATCCGTGGTTGCAAACCCTGTCGTCGTCATAATGCTGGAAACCTGAAAAGCAGTATGACGGATTGCCTCACCCGTCGATTCAAAAAGAGGTCTTATATTAAAATAGATCAGGACAATGCTTCCCGCCACGATCCCCAGATAAAGCCGCAGTTCCTCATCCTTGAGTACGGATTTTACCTGTCGCATCAGCAAAAGATAATAACAGCTGAAATTCACGCCAAAAAGCAACATGAACACCGTCGTGACATTCTGCAGATAGGGACTGTAGCCCGCCATACTGTCATTCTTAATGCCGTAGCCTCCCGTACCCGCTGTGCCGAACGCGGTACAGACCGCATCAAACAGTGGCATGCGTCCTGCCACGAGAAACACAACATTGAGTACGGTGAGCAGAATATAGAGCAGATACAAAATCTGCGCTGTCTGCCTCATACGCGGCACCAGCTTGCCCACATCGGGTCCCGGGCTCTCCGCTCTTAAGATATGCATGGTAAATCCGTTGTTGTGGCCGCTCACAGCCAGCAGGAACACTAGCACTCCCATGCCGCCCAGCCAATGGCTGAAGCTCCTCCAGTATAAAATACTTCTTGATAACGATTCCACCTCAGGTAAAATGGAAGCCCCGGTCGTGGTGAACCCGGATACGATCTCAAAGAGCGCCTCAATATAATGCGGTATCTCCCCTGAAACATAGAAAGGCAGACATCCCACTATACTCATCACGATCCATCCCATGCCTACACAGACAAGCCCTTCCCTTGCCTGAAATCTCCTGACTGCATTGCGGCATCCCAAGTGAAGCAGCGCAGCAAGCGCCACCGTCACGGCAATGCCCGCAAGGAAACCGTATATCGCTTCCTGCTCCCTGCAGAATACGGCAATCAGCAGGGCAGGTATCATAAACGCGGCCTCCACAAACAGGATCTGTGAAAGAAACCGCCCCATCATTTTATAATTCATATCTGCGTGCCTTCCGTCATCTAACCTTTACTCAAAAATATCATTCAATTTCGGGATCACAACATCTTTGGTGGATACGATGATCAGAGTATCGCCCTCGTGGAAGCAGGAATCGCCGTTCGGTATCTCCGTATTGCTTCCGTGGGAAATACAAGCGATCAGTACGCCTTTTCTGATTTTCACATTTTTCAGCGGTTCCCCACAGTGCAGCGTCTGATCGTCCACGAGGAATTCCAGCGCCTCCGCCTGATCATCCGCAATCGTATGTACCGTCAGCGCCGCGCCGGACTGGTTCTGTATCGCCCTCACATACCGTATGATCGTATTGCAGCACAGATCCCTCGGGCAGACCGTACTGCCCAGGGCCAGACTGTCCATCACATTGTTATGTTCCGTGTGGCTTACCTTGGTGATGACCTGCGGCACACCGGATCTCTGTCCATAGAGAGAAATGATCATATTCAACTCGTCAAGTCCGGTCATCGTCACCAACGCATCACAGTCTGACAGCCCTTCGTCCTCCAACAGCGACTGACTGCTGGCATCGCCGTGGATCACTGTCACATGCGGAAGCATATTGGCAAGGTGAATGCACCTCTCTCTGTCCGCTTCGATCAGACATACCTGAATACCGCTCTTTTGTAAAAGCTCTGCCAGATAATAGCTGACGCGTCCGCCTCCGCAGAGCATGACCCGCTTTGTCTTATGTGTCAGGATATTCAGATTCTTGAGCAGCGTGGTAAGGTTGTTCGTCGGCGCTGTGACGAAGATCCGATCCCCGGAACGAAGCACAAAATCACCACCGGGCGTAACTGTCTCCCCGTCCCTGCGGACGGCACACACCAGCACCTTGCACTTCACAATGCTGTCCAGATCGTTCAGCGCCCTGTCGCACAGCTTACTGCCGCTGTCCACGCGCAGTTCGACGATCTCCACACGCCCCTTGGCAAAGGTGTCCCTGCGCAGAAAGCCCGGAAACTTTAACAAACGCTCGATCTCCACCGCCGCCTGTTTCTCCGGATTCACGGCCAGAGACAGATTGAATATCTTTCGCATATTATAGATCTGTTCGCTGTACTCAGGATTCCTTATCCTTGCGATTGTATGGATCTTAGGATTCATACCGTGCGCCGTCATGCAGCACAGCAGATTAATCTCATCGGCGCTGGTTGCGGCGATCAGCAGATCCGCCTTCTTAACCTCCGCCTGCTTCAGTACTTCCATGGATGCACAATTTCCCTGTACAGCCATAACATCATATGTCTCAATGCTGGCATCCAGCACGCTTTGGTTGGAATCGATCAACGTGATATCGTAGCCCTCTGATGACAGCTTTCGCGTCAGCGTGAGTCCTACTTTCCCGTCCCCTGCAATCAAAACTCTCACAATGTATGCCCTTTCCTGATTTATGAAACGCAGTGCGCACTGCTCATTGCCTTCGCGTACATTATATCAAAAATCACCGGAAACTCAATGGTAATCTCCCTGTTTCATACGCTTATTTTCGCTCATTTTCTCTCTTATTCCGCTCTGCCTTTGAGTAGATGCAACCACAGTAGTCCTGTCGGTACAGATCGTACTGTTTCGACAATTCGATGGATCTCTTATAGCCGTCGCGTTTCTTGAAGTCGGAGGGAAGCCATCTGACGTCCGTATCCGCGCAGAGTTTCTCTCCGATCTCGTTAAGTTTCTCCGCATTTTTGAGCGGACTGATGGTCAGTGTCGTCGCTGCGTAGTCATAACCGCCCTCCGCAGCGCGCTTCACCGTCTCGGAAAGTCTGAGTGCGTAGCAGGCAAAGCATCTCTCTCCGCCCTCCGGGCACCCTTCCAGTCCCTCCGCCATACGAAAGAAGCGCTCCGGCTCATAATCTCCCTCGATCACATCGATCGGGTACGGCGCCGCATGTCCGCTTGGTGCATATGTCCCGGAAGCTCCCGATACAGCCACTTCATCGCATCCCGGCTTCCCGCCGGCTGCCTCCGCCTCACGGTTCAGCGCTTCGATCAGGCGCTTCTGTTCTTCCACACGTTTCTGATATTCCGCATCCTCCGTGATATTCGGATTATAATAAAAGACCGTAATGCGGAAGTATTCCCGCAGATACGTGAGCACATAACTGCTGCAGGGCGCACAGCAGCTGTGTAAAAAGAGACGCATACCCTGCGTCTCTTTCTGACTTATGATCTGTTCCAGTTTTTTCTGATAATTTTCCTTCATTGTTCTATCGGCTCCACCGCGTTACTCTTTTCCCAAACCTACGGTGCGCACCGCAGTATCACTCTTTGCTGAGCGTCGCGACATCCACCAGCGTCAGTTCCCTGTCATGCGCGCTCTCCAGACTCGTCACGAGCGCTGCCGCCGTATCCAGACTGGTCAGGCAGTTCACGCCGGTCTCGATAGCAGTCCTTCGGATCAGGAAACCATCTCTTGACTTGTCACGTCCCTGAGTAGGCGTATCGATGACGAGATCGATCTTATGTCCCAGGATCAGATCCATGACGGTAGGGGATTCCTGCTGTATCTTATTGACCTTACGCGCTTTCACGCCTGCATCTTTGAGTGCCTGCGCCGTGCTGCGCGTCGCATAGATGGTATATCCCAGCTTCTCAAAACGGCGTCCGATCTCAATCGCCTCGCCCTTATCCGCATCCTTCACAGTGATGATCATCTGCTTGAACTTCGGTAGATCAATGCCTGCTCCGAGGAATGCCTTATACAAAGCCTCCTCAAAGGTCTTGGCGATGCCGAGACATTCACCCGTGGATTTCATCTCAGGCCCTAAGCTGATCTCTGCACCGCGGATCTTCTCAAAGGAGAATACCGGCATCTTGATCGCCACATAGGACGCTTCCTTCTGTAAGCCCGGCTCGTAACCGAGATCCCGAATCTTCTTGCCGATGATGACCTCTGTCGCGAGATCCACAATCGGAATGCCCGTCACCTTACTGATATACGGTACGGTTCTGGAAGAACGGGGGTTTACTTCGATCACGTAAACTTCCTCTCCCACCGCGATAAACTGTATATTGATCAGACCGATCACGTGGAGTGCCTTCGCCAGTCTCCTCGTGTACTCCGCGATCGTCTTCTTGACATTGTCACTAATCGTGCGGGCGGGATATACGGAGATACTGTCTCCGGAATGGACGCCCGCGCGCTCCACATGCTCCATGATACCGGGGATCAGGATGTCGGTTCCGTCGCAGACCGCATCCACCTCGATCTCCTTGCCCTGCAGATACTTGTCTACCAGGATGGGATGATCCTGTGCGATCCGGTTGATAATCTCCATGAACTCCTCGATCTCGCTGTCATTGATGGCGATCTGCATGCCCTGTCCGCCCAGCACATAGGAAGGACGAACCAGTACGGGATAGCCCAGCTTGTTTGCCACCCGCTTTGCCTCCTCGGCAGTAAATACCGTGCCGCCCGAAGGTCTCGGGATCTCACACTGCTCAAGAATCTCATCAAAGAGTTCTCTGTCCTCTGCGGCGTCCACGTTCTCGGCACTTGTCCCGAGGATCGGCACGCCCATCTTCATCAGGCTCTCCGTCAGCTTGATTGCAGTCTGTCCGCCAAACTGAACAACCGCGCCGTCCGGCTTCTCCAGATTCACGATATTCTCCACATCCTCCGGCGTCAGCGGTTCGAAATACAGCTTATCCGCGATATCGAAGTCCGTGCTGACCGTCTCGGGATTGTTATTTACGATGATCGTCTCATAGCCTGCCTTGGCAAATGCCCAGGTCGCATGGACGGAGCAATAATCAAACTCAATACCCTGTCCGATACGGATCGGACCGGAGCCGAGTACGAGCACTTTCTTCTTGCCACTGGTACGCACTGCCTCATCCTGGCTGCCGAAGCAGGAATAATAGTAAGGCGTCTGAGCATCAAACTCTGCCGCACATGTATCCACGATCTTAAATGCCGCCGTGATCCCGTTGTCATAGCGCATTTTCTTGACTTCATCTTCTGACATTCCTGTCAGCCTTGCGATCACATTATCGGGGAATTCCAGCCGCTTTGCCTCTTTCAGAAGTTCTACCGTGAGAGGCCCCTTCTTCAGCGCATCCTCCATCTCCACAAGGATCGCGATCTTGTCGATGAACCATACGTCCACCATCGTGATCTCATGGATCGTATCGTAATCGATCCCCTTGCGGATTGCCTCAGCGATCACATAGATCCGCTGGTCATCCACGATCTTTAACCGCTCCTTCAACTCCTCTGCGGTCAGTTCGCTGAAATCATAGCTGAGCAGGCAGTCCACATGTTGCTCGAGAGAGCGGATCGCCTTCATCAGCGCCGCCTCAAAGCTGTGGCAGATACTCATGACCTCTCCGGTCGCCTTCATCTGCGTCGTCAGCGTACGTTTTGCCGTGATAAATTTATCAAAGGGAAGTCTCGGCAGCTTCACGACGCAGTAATCAAGCGTCGGCTCAAAGCTGGCATATGTCTTTCCCGTAATGGCATTCTTGATCTCATCAAGCGTATAGCCCAGCGCAATCTTTGCCGCCACCTTGGCGATCGGATAACCTGTCGCCTTGGACGCGAGCGCCGAAGAACGGCTCACACGGGGATTCACCTCGATAACGCAATACTCAAAGCTCGTGGGATGCAGCGCGAACTGCACATTACAACCGCCCGTGATCTCCAGCTCGCTGATGATATTCAACGCGGAGCTTCTGAGCATCTGGTATTCCTTATCGCCCAGTGTCTGCGAGGGCGCCACCACGATACTGTCTCCGGTGTGCACGCCGACCGGGTCGATGTTCTCCATGTTACATACCGTGATGCAGTTGCCTGCGCTGTCTCGCATCACCTCATACTCGATCTCTTTCCAGCCCGCGATGCAGCGCTCCACCAGCACTTCCCCCACACGGGAAAGACGCAGACCGTTCGCGAGGATCTCCTCGAGTTCTGCCTGATTGTGGGCGATACCGCCGCCGCTTCCTCCCAGCGTATACGCGGGACGCAGCACGACCGGATAGCCGATCTTGTTGGTGAA
>CAMGRE010000013.1 GCA_946061355.1 uncultured bacterium
GATTCCGTTCTGCTGACAGGCGTCCATGCGTTCGAAGCGCTCCTCGCGCTCCTTATTGCTCATCTTATTATCCTTGTAGAGCGTCTGCCAGGTCTCATCCACCATCGCCCGCTTCATCGGCATGATCTCCTGCAGATTACCTGTCACATCGTCAATCCTTGCCTTCCACGCGTTGATGTTCTCCCACTGCTGAATTCTTAAGTAATCCTCATGATCTATATTGATATACTGGACACTCTCCACATTTTTCCAGTCATTTCGCTGTACTTCCTTTTTCTGCGCCCGTTTCAGTCCGGTTTTATACCAGTTCCTGCCTTCCATACATTCCTTCTCCCCTTAAGCTGAGATTTAATAAATGATACCTCTATCATGCTTCTGCAACTTTGCGCTTCTACTCTTCTCCCCTGAACCTCCTCTCTGCCTCCAGTGCAAACTGCTCCAGTCCCGCTGCTGCGGCCGCACTCTGCTTCATATGCTCCTGATCGGCAAATTTCCCTTGCTGCGTCACACCGCCTGACTGCAGGTAAAGTTCAAGCCATGTTGCAATCGTTGTGATCAGATCCCGTCTGCGGTCCATCTCCGCAAACTGTTCTCTCGGCATTCTGCTGAAGAATCCCCCGTTCTCCTCATCCTTTTTTATCAGGTTATCGATCCTGAGACCGATCCCCAGCAGTCTGAGCGCTTCCGGCATATGCTTCATAAGCCACTCATCATCCTTTAACGACGCGACAGTGGGAATCTGTGCCTGCATAAACTCATTGATAATGTCCTGCAGATAAGGTTCCCTGTCAGTCACATTCTCGGAGAGCATGGCATCCACAAACCTGTTATTCCATTCGTAATCTGCACGATCCTGCTCCGAAAACGGCTGTCCGTTTGCTCCCAGTCGGCAATTTCTCAAAAATCCCATCACATTTCTGTTGAGGTCTTCCATTCTGCCTGCATCTCTATACTTTTTCTCAATCCTCGTTCGTCTCTCCCTGTCCAGAGGCTTGTTTTTCTCTGCCTGCAGACAGGCAGCGTACTGAATCGCTCTGTTCGAAATATCCTGCCGATTCGCTTTATCCGCTTCCCTGCGCAGTTTCGCAAACCCCTTCACACCGTATGTCCGGTCAAGGCGTTCTTCCTCCTCAGCCATCTGTCTGCGCTGTTTCTCCTTCGCCAGAATCTCTTCATACTCCTGCTGCGGTCCGCCTGCTTTCAACTCGTCAGCCGCAACCTCTCTCGCTTTGACCTTCTGCATGGCATAGTCTCTAATCTCCGCCCGGTCTTCGGCGCTCTCAGTCCCTACCTGCACTGTCATGCCCATCAGCCGCTCGACGTCCTCCTCCGCAAACATACCGAAGTAATCGCTTCCGAGTTCCTTCACACGACCGCTCAGATATCCGTGGTATACCGTCAGCAGTTCTCCCATTGCGTTCAATCTGTCAAGGCGTTCCGGCGCAATCACAAATCCGTCCTTCTGCCGGATCTCCATCAGGAAATCCTTCAGCACGAAACCGACGGCAAGTTCCTCCCTGAAGTCCTCGTACGTCTTCAGGATTTCCTTATCACTGCCCCGCTTCAAATATTCCGGACGCATTTCCTCCATCTTGTCGAGAAGGAATTCATAACACTCATGCCGCTTCGCCTGATCCTCACTGTAGAGATTCTGCACGAACTCCTGCTCTTCCTCATGTCCGTCTCCCTGCAGCAGTGCACGCATGATCCGTCCGGTTGCCTCCATCTGCTTATCGCGCTCCGCATACGGCTTCATAGCCTCATTTACACGCCCTGCACGCTGTTTCTCCGCATCGACAAGTTTCTTTGCCTGACTGCACTCTTCGCTCTTTGCTTCACGCTGTGCCAGGCGCTCCGCGAATTCCTCCGCCGTCAGAAGCTTCCCGTTCACCTCTCTGTTGAACACAAGGATATTCTCCACCTTCTGCCTGTCCAGACTGCCTGCCATATTCCGGTATTTCAGTTCTGTCGCCAGTGCCCCGGCCTCCATGATATCCGCCATTCTCTTCATACTTGCCAGTCTTTCCTGCGTCAGGAAATTTCCGTATTGATCAATTCCGCCTGCCTGCAGATGCATCATCAGCCATCCCAAGATCGGTAACAACAGCTCACGCTTACTCTTGAGCGCCTCTGCCCGCTCCGCCGGCATATTCCCAAAAAATTCCGCGTTATTCCGATCTGCTTTCAGATTGTCCATCATCAAATGCACTGACATCAGGCGTCTTACGGATTCGTAATGCGCGACCATCCATGCATCGTCCTTCATCTGTGCCATCGTCGGAACTTCGCACTGTATCACTTCGTCACACATGTCATTCAGATATGTATCTCTGTCCCGATAATTGTCGGACAGCATCGCCTGCACGTATCCGTCGTTCCATGCCTTGTTCGCATGATCCTGTCCTGTCAGCGGGCTTCCGTCCGGCCCGGTCCGATACATCTTCATGAGTCCGTAAACCGATCTTTGCAGATCGATTCCGGTTCCCTGATACTTTTCCTTTAACCGCTCAATGTCTTCCTTCTTCAGAAGCCGTTCCCCCGTTGCTTTGATCTGAGCGCCGTAAAGCACCGTCAGATCCGACAAGCCCGGGTGATCTTTGTCCGCTTCCTCACGCAGTTCTCCAAATCCCGGCATACCAAATTTGTTGTCCAGATACCGCTGTTTCTGATCCCTGTACATTTTTTCCAGATCCATCTGTCTGTTCAGCAGAAGGGAATCCTTGCCCGGAGCATCATAATGTGCGCTCTCACCGCCGGTCACATTCATCATCGTCCTTGTGATACAGTCAAACCACTGTAAGAAAAGATTCATCGCTTCAAACTTTGCATTCAACTGCTGTATTCTGTCAAACTGCTCCGGCATATTTAACATGAGCGTGTTTGTATTCGTCTTGGACTTCTGCATATAATAAAATGCTTCCACACTGTCACGCATACGGCTGATCTCGTTCATATCTCCCCGGAACATTCCCTTGCTGAATACATTCTCCAGCCGCGGAAGCTGTATGGCATCCATCTCATCAATGATATTGACAAGGAATGGCAGTCTGTCCTCCACCCGGTCGGAGAGCATCGCTTCCGCGTACAGATTATTCCACTCCGCCATCTGTCTGTCTCTCTCTGTGGCATATCTGCCGTATACATCACGCGCACAGTATTTGAACCCTTTCTTCACCGCAATCAGGCTGTTTGGTTTCCCCTTTAATTTCTTATCAACACGGTTAAGCAGTGCGGGTTTCACACCTGAGGACGCTGCCTTCGCCTGTCTCCCGCGCCATATGTACAGAGCGGCTTCCTCCGTGATATCAGGGTGAACCTCCTTCAGATCCTGTTCTGTTTTGAGAAAGCCCGGATACAATGTATCTATTCTCCTGTTCCGCACCTTCGTAGCCGCAGCCTTATGTTCAGACTGGATGCGTTTCTCGAGTTTTGCATCCATCTGATACCCCACATCTTTCGAATCCAACCTATTCAGATAGCCACCGCGTGCCTCCACATATGCTTTGAATTCCGGATTAGCCATCCTTGTTTGTTCCCATTTATGACCTCTCGGCAAATCAAAATAGTCCCCTTCTCTCAGCGCTTTATCCAGTTCCTCCCTCTCATCATCGGAAAGGATAGCGTGATACACATTGCCGATCATCTTGATCCTCTGTTCAACCATCCAAAACGTTGCCTCCGCCATGGACGCAACCGTGCGGAAGTTTACCTCTTCCTCCTCAGACATCTCATATCCATCTCCAAGCACCGCGTCCAGGACTTTATTCATCTCACCGCCCTGCATCAGGAGCTTTCCGTATTTCTCATAGTATTCCATAAGCTTCTTATCATCATTGATCGGCGGCTGAAAACACTTCGGATCCACATTTTTGAATTGATCCAATATCACCTTATAGCCTTCGTGACGCTTCGTTTTATCCTTACTCTCCACATTCTCAATCAACGCAAAATTCTTCTGCTGCGCCTCCTCTGTTCCCGACAGATCATAAAAGGATGCCAGCCATCGTTTCGGCTGAAAATTCCGCTGCTCTTCCTCCGAAAGTGTGGCCTTATATGCAGCCGCAATTTCTCTTTTCTTTGCAAGTGCCTCATCATTCCTCTCATGATACAGTTTCTTCGCCCGGATCCCATTCTTCGCCTGCTTGTCGAGACGTTTCAAACGTTCCTTGCGCTCCTTATTGCTCATCTGCTCATCGCCGTGGAGTGTCTGCCAGCCCTCCTCCACCATCGCCTGACGCATCGGTACGATCTCCTGCGGGATAAGCTTCATGATCCCGTTCTCCATCCGCTCAACTGTCGTCATTTTGACAGAGGTATAATTGTTCCAGTTCATCTCCTGCGACATTTCGTTCATGTCGAGTTTCTGTGTTTTCCACTCGTTCTGGTCATCCAGCGTACGCAGCTCCACATGACGCTTCTCCTCTTCCATCTGCTGCTGTCCCTGCTGCATCATATTGTTGTTATCCATAAGTAATCTCCTCCTTCATTACAATCCGATCTGTGAAGCATAAGGCTCAAAGTCAGCCTTGGTGAATACCTTACCCACCTTGACAAACTCGTAGCGGATCGCCTGCAGATAGTGTCGCATGCAGACCTCCTTGCCGTCGCCGTCCGCCGCCGCGAGGAACGCCGCGTTGAGAACGCAGTTCTTGATATTACCGCCGGCGAACTCGAAACGCTCCGCGAGGAAACGGAAATCCACATCCTCGCCGAGGGGCGTCGTCTTCGGCACGGTCGTCCGCCACAGCATCTCTCTCGTGTCCGGATTCGGGAACTGGAATTCCACGATATATTTCATACGCCGGAAGAACGCCGGGTCAATGTTGTGCTTATAGTTGGTCGCCAGCACACACACGCCGTCGTACGCTTCCATCTCCTGTAAGAGCAGCGCTGTCTTGTTGTTGTTCGATGACTGGTTCGATCCGCCGTC
This sequence comes from uncultured bacterium, assembly GCA_946061355.1. Lineage (GTDB taxonomy): Bacteria > Bacillota > Clostridia > Lachnospirales > Lachnospiraceae > VSOB01. The sequence goes on from CAMGRE010000013.1 coordinate 4,931, forward strand.
ATCGGAACGCTTCGCAAAGATCGTATCGCACTCGTCGAAGAACAGTACGACGTTACACTTCTTCGCCTCGCGAAAGATCATGGACAGAGATTTCTCCGTCTCGCCGACGTACTTGTCAACAACTTTGGAGATATCGACGCGATACAGCTCCAGATTCAACTCGTGGGCAAGCACCTGCGCCATCATGGATTTACCGGTACCGGGCGCACCGAACAGAAGTACCGTCAGGCCTCGTCCGTAAGGATATTTCTTCGTGTAATTCCAGTCGTCGTATACTCTGTTCTTATATGTCATCTGCTCGATGGCATGCGTGATCGTCTCTCTCTGATCCTTGTTCATGACGATGTCGTCAAAGCCGAATTTTGCTTCCACTCTCGTCGCCTTCTGGCTCAGTTCGGAGGACATCTGATTATTGCAACCCTTGAAGAGCGCGGCTCTCGGGATCAGGATCTGCTTGTCCATCGTCGCAAGGCTTCTCGCGTACTTTAATGCGTCCTTAATCTTGCCGGGCGTGAACAGGAATTTGATCGTCATCTCCTCCAGATCACAGTCCTCACCGAGTGCATAGTCCCTGGCGAAATACTTCCAGCACTCCAGTCTCTCCTCAAAGGTCGGCGTCTTGAGCTCAAGCGTCGTGATCTGCTCCTTCGTCACCTCTTTGAAATTGATGGTCTCCTTGCTGAGTGCGAACACCATCACATTCTTGGCCGTCAGTTTGGCAAATGCCAGATCCATATAGCCGAAAAATTTCTCTTTCTCCTCCTCTCTGTAGGAGAGCTCCTCCAGCACACAGCAGGCATTGGTCAGGATACATTCTCTCGTCACCGCCCAGAGCGCCCTGTCCACGAACTGATAATCGTAGACAAACAGCTTCTTGCAGTTGATGGCAACCGCATTCAGTCCGTTCTTCCGGCAAAAATGTCTGATGAAGAATTTCCTGCCGCTTCCCTCATCCCCAAAATAAGCAAAAATACGCACACCCTCCTGATACGATATCTCCATCGCCTCAAGAACGCCTGCGTTTGCCATGATGGGGTCCAGTTCACTGCCGTCCGTCAACATGTGGAAGAACTGGATATAATTCTCATCGAGACGCATCGGATTGCGTCCGAACAGATAGTCGATCATACGCTTGTCCGGTGAGACAAGTGTGGAAAAGGGCATACTGCCCTGGATATTGAGTGCAAGGATTGGCTGCAGCTGCTCTAAGCAGACCGACATATCTGCATACGCGCCCGTGATGGAGAATTTCCTCCCGTAATACAGTTTTGCCGCGGACTCGATTGTCGGCGCCGACAGACCGCCGTTCTCATTGATGACCTGAAATACTCCGGCATAATCGGTCTGTGTGGAGGACAGGATCGCACAGCCGAAACAGAACACGGTGAACGGCTCGAACTCTAACTTCTTGCAGATCTCATAGAACGGGATACGAATTCCCTCCTGCAGGGAAAGCTCCGCCCGCTCGCACAGTTCCTTCACATGCTCCAGGATATCGGGCTGAGGAATCTGAGCCGCCGCTTCCGCGCGCCTGCTGCCCTGTTCTTCCTCGTCTTCCTCCTCATTATCATCCATGGAAAAGCTGCCGAGGAGGCTCATCAGGTCATCCTCCTCTCCCCCGTCTTCATCCCCGTCTTCATCGCCTGCTCCGGACAGGAATGCGCTGAATGCGTCCTCGCTCTCTTCATCCTCTGCCTTTGGTTCCGGGAAGCTCTCTCCCATGTCCGTCCGGTATTTGTCCAGCTTCTCCCGGCACACATCATGGGCAACCTCCAGATCCGGGTACAGGACATTCTTGTAACCGCCCTGCGATGAAGCAAACACCAGCTTCATCTCGGAGAGATACGTATCCATGCTTGTGTTCACAATGCCAAACAGATGGCTCATGAATTCTTCATAGCTTTTATACGGTTTCTGCATTTTCACTCCATCCTTTCTTCATCCGTGCCTTTCTCTCATACATCGCCTTATCGGCACGGTGAAACAGTCTCTCATAACTCTCTTCATTCTGTCCGTCATACACGGCCATCCCCCACGCAATGGAGACTCTCGTCCTGATTCCGGTCCCGGTCTCCCGCATCGCCTGCTCGAGCGTATCCAGCCGCCTTGACGCATTTCTGTAGTCCTCATCTTCCAACAGAACGACAAACTCATCGCCGCCGATCCGGTATACGGGGCTGTTAATAAACACCTTTTCGATCAGTTTGGAGGCATCCTTTAACAGCCGGTCGCCCTCCTCGTGGCCGAATCTGTCATTGACCTGTTTCAGGCCGTTGACATCCATGACGATGAGTGCAAACTCCGCCATTCCTGCAGACATCTCCATCTTTTTGCGCTCCACGACCTCCTGGTACGCCGTCTTGTTCTTAACGCCGGTCAGGGAATCCGTGTATGCCAGTTCATTGATATACGTAAGATACTCCCGCAGATGTACGATCATCTTCTGGATGCTCTTAGTCAGCAGATAGACTTCATCCCGTGTATTGCATTTCAGTTCGATCTCCAGATCGCCGTCCGCAACTTTCTCCGCCGCTGCCGTCAGTTCGCGCAGCGGACGAACGAGGCGTCTCGACAACAGTACGGTCAGCACACTGAACAGTGCGCTAAGTCCCAGCACGATCATGCACAGATGATTGATCAGTGTATACTTCTTCTTGTTGATCTCATGAATCGGGATCTCCATGCCCAGCTGCATGCCGTTCCTTAAGGTATACATGACCGTCTTCTTCTCACGCAGCGGTGCGGAAGGCTTCATGATGGCGCTCATTTCTTCCTCGCTCGTATCGGATGTCGTATACAGGACGTTGCCTTTGCTGTCGGACAGGAACGCCGTTCCGTTCTGATAAACATCAATCCTGTCTAACCAGCCCTCTACCGCCTGGAAATCAATGTCCATGCCCGCAACACCGAACAGCATACCATCCTTGTACAGCGGCACTTCATAGGAAATGATATAACTCTCTGTATTTTTGTTCCAATATGGCTCCAGCCAGACAGGCCCGCCCTTCTCTACCGGGATATACCACCAGCCCACATGCTCCGTATCATCCGGACCGTATGCGGCCAGATCGGTATTCTGACATGAACGGAAACTGCCCGCACCATCCTGCCTTGTAAAGAAGAATCCTTCCGTTGCCGTTGAGAGCTCCGGATTGAACCGGATGTAATAAGCCACGGAACCGTCAGCATTACCGGCAATGCTTCCGAACATACGCCTCAGGCTCCCGATATAGGATCTCCTGTAACTTCCGTCATCGGTAAACCGCTCAACACTGTCAAGTTCTTCCACCGCATAGGCGCTGATCATATCGACGGCATCCTCGATCCCCTTAAAGATCGTATCCATCTCGCTGCGCTGTTCCCTGCATGTCAGTTCCATGATCTCTTCCGAGTCCTCACCGATCAGCTGCGACGCATAGAGGACACCAATCCCGCCGAGCGCCGTCGCCGACAGGAGAATACACGATAATACCAGCATTGTAAATTTATTCTGAATCGAATGCATCTTGTCTGCTCCCTATACCGGATACTTACTATCCTTATTTCACTATTACAGAAAGTATACCGCAACCAAGGTCACAAAACAGACACACTTCGTCAAAAACCGTCAACTCCTCTGAAAAAAAGCGCCTGTTTATCAAAGACGCTCATGTCACTGTTGATGCCCTGCGCCAGTTTGGAATCAAAAACATCTTTCTCCTCGTTGATGGAAGCGCTTCTCGTCCGCTTCAGATAATCCATCGTCTCCTCATCCTCGAGATTCCTCCGCCTCTGTTCCAGCTGCTTCTTCTGTTTTTCCTTTTCCAGACGTTCGTCCAGCCGCATCTTTCTCCCCTCCTTCTTCTTCAGAGTTCTTCTTTGCAATTCTTTCATTTTATGCTATACTAATCGCTGACAGCAACCCAAAAGAGCAAAATGCAATGGAGCATACATTTATGAATAATACACAAAAACAGATCGTGATCACTCTTGTTTTCTTTATCGTACTCGGTATCGCTGCCTGCGTCATCTATTTTGCAGGTATCCTGCCATCCTCAACCGGTGCCTCAGGCGTAAGCGGTGTATCCAATATGGTCATCGGCTCTGTCGATGCACCGACAGTCACCGCAGTGTCCGAACCGGAGGAAGAGATTTCCCCCGTATCCGAGCCGGAGACGGAAACCGAACCTGTGATGGAAACCGAACCTGCGATGGAAACTGAACCTGCGGCAGAAGCAAAGCAGTACTATTCTTTTGTGACGACAAACCGCTATCAGATCCTCCATGTGCGGGAGACACCGGACTTAAGCGGCAAGATCCTCGCCCGTCTGGAACCCGGCACAAAGGGCTATGTACTGGAACATACACCGGAATGGAGTTTGATCGTCACCGGGGACAATATCAAAGGCTATTCCTATAATCAGTATCTGGATCTCACGGAGATCACCCCGGAGGAACTGCCTGAGCAGTACCGTCCGGACTAGAATGATTTCTCGATCGTCAGGATATTGTAACCATCCTTGTATTCATATTCCACACGATCCATCGCTTGTTTGACAAGATAGATCCCCAGACCCCCGATCGGCCTTTCCTCTGCGGAGAGTGTCACATCGGGGTCTTCTTTTTCCAGAGGATTGTAGGCAATCCCGTGATCGCGGAAGGTAATGCGGCAGTTCTTCGTATCCTGCATGATCTCCATCTGCACGACAGCGTCCCCACTCTCTCCACCGTAAGCATAATGCGCGATATTCGCATAGATCTCCTCCGCTGCCATGAGAATCTGCGTGATCAGTATCCTGTCACAGCCCTGTTCGAGCAGATGATTTTCGATCGTGCCGAGCACATCCTGCAATGTAGCGTCGCTCGCCTGTAATTTCAATTCTTCCATATCCGAACCCTTTTCCTCTCCTGCCCCCGGGCAGTGTCCGTAACTGTTCCGTACCTTTCCGATTACCGGTATTCCAATACGATCATCGTCATATCGTCAAACTGCTCCGCATCCCCGACAAATGCATCGATATCCGCCCGCACCGCCTGCATCATCTCCTTGAGCGGCAGGGAGAAATGGCGGTTGAGACTTTCGAGCAGACGTTCCTCTCCGTACAGTTCTCCCGCAGCATTCTGGGCTTCACTTAATCCGTCTGTGTACAGGAACAATCTCTCGCCGTGCCGGATCTGACCGACGCGGCTCTTGTAACGGATCCCCTCGATCCCTGCCAGGACAAATTCGGGCTCTGCCACGATCCAGTCAAACTTCCCGTCCGTTGACATCAGCTGCGGGTTATGCCCTGCGTTGATATATTCCAGCTGTCCGGTGCTGATCGTAAGTACCGCCATCCATGCCGTGACAAACATCCCCTCCTCATTGCCCTCACAGAGCTGATTGTTCACAGTGTAAAACACATCATTCAGGCTTTCGCCGTCCATGGCATGATTTTTGATCAGTGTCTTGGATATCATCATGAACAGTGCCGCCGGGACGCCCTTGCTGGACACATCCGCGATCACGATTCCGAGATGATCCTCATCGATCAGGAAGAAGTCATAAAAGTCTCCTCCCACCTCTTTTGCCGGATCCATCGTGGCATAAATATCAAATTCACTGCGTTCCGGAAACGGTGGGAAGATCTTTGGCAGCATATCCTCCTGAATCTTGGCCGCAACATCAAGCTCCGCACCGATCCGCTCCTTTTCTGCCGTGATCTTTGTGATATGATCGATATACTGCCGCATCTTGTCCGTCATCTGCATAAACGCTTCCGCCAGAATACTCGTCTCATCATGAGTTTTATATTCCCATTTGAATGCAAGATGATCGCCCTCTATCTCCTTCACGCACTTTGTCAGCCTTTTGATGGGCTTCACTACCCGCCCGGAAAGCCACCCCGCAACAAACAGCAGCAGGAAAAATATGATAAATCCCATGATACAGAAAATCACAAATATCCCGACAATATATATGTCAATTCCTTCCGTGATCTGCTGTTCCGTCTCATCGATGGCTTCACAGATGCGAACGGTAGGAGACAGCACCTTGTCTTTGTTAATGACGGTGATAAAACTCCAGCCCATCGTTTCGATCGGCGAATAGGCAACATAATAATTGTCATCCCGGAAGGTAACCGGACTCACTCCCCTTTTGCCCTCACATGCGGCTTCCAGCGCACGCTTCAACTCTCCGTCCGTGGTTGTTCGCACATCGGGAGTATCGCCATCCTCCTCCATCGTCAGGATCCCCTGATCGGAGGAGGAAAAGAGAATCCGTCCGTCTCTGTTAATGATACAGGCGTACCCTTCTTTCCCGACATTGGCTTCCAGAACCACATCCTTGAGATCCGACAGATACATGCCGGCTCCCGCAACGCCCATACATTCTTCGCCTTTATAAAACGGGACCGCGCACATCACGGCATCCACTCCGGTATGTGCATCCTGCACCACATCCGTAAAGTAGACATCCTGTGTCTCCATGGAGCCCTGATACCAGGGTCTCTGTGACGCTTCAAAAGGCATGACCTCACCGTCTTCCCCGAATTTCTGATCCGGTATCCGATCAGCCAGTATCGTAATGCCGGATTTCGTGGCAATATAATTGGCAGCTATATTGGGCGCGTTTTTATGGATGCTGTAGAGTGTGTCATCAATATTGCCGACCAGCGATGCCTCTCTGATGATCTCCGGATCTTCCATATCGGTATCCGTCGAATGAAGCATCTGCACAGAAATCTCCCCGGCATTTTCTCTCACCGGTTCCGGCACATAATGGGGCGCGTAATCCTCCTCGTTCTCGTACAGACAGGTCGTCTCATCCGCCATGATCTGAACGAGGCACTGAAGTCCCAGGAAGGTGTCATTTGCCTCATCCGCTCTCTCATCCGCCATACTCTGCAGGTTATTCTGAATCTGCGCTGTCATGGAACCCGATGAGATCTCACCGGCAGTCAGTCCCAACTGTTTATTCTCCTCCACAACGATCTCCCGCATGAGAAGCATACCGCCACCCGCAACCGTACCAACGCTTGCCACACCGAGCAGCATCATTCCGGCACATGTCAGAAAAATTTTTTTGCCTAATTTCATGACTGTTTCCTCCCGCTCCAAAACTTTGCTCCCTAATATCAGGTCAAAGATAAATGTATAATAAACGTAAATGTAATATATAAAAGAAACGGCTGTCTTCTCCGAAACGGATCACACAGCCTGCACTTATAACCGTATCTCCCTGTCGTACAGCCCCTCCGCACTCTCGGGATCATGTGTCGCCACGACTACCGTCGTCCCCTGCTTATGGATCAGCCCGAAGAGCTGCATGATCTCCTCCGAAGCTTTCGGATCGAGATTGCCGGTGGGCTCATCGGCAAGCAGAATCGTAGGATGATTCACGATCGCCCTCGCCAGGCATACCTTCTGCTTTTCCCCGCCGGACAACTGTGACGGATACCGCTTGTGCAGCTGTTGGATGCCGAGCATGGCAAGCAGGGAACTGATCTTAATCCCGGCATCCTTCCTCCTGCCTCCCGCCACGATCCGCGCAATATCGATATTCTCATATACGGTTTTTTTCTCAAATAATTTAAAGTCCTGGAAGACAACGCCAAGACTGCGTCTGTAATAAGGAACCTCCGCCGGCCTGACATCTGCGAGATTCCGCTCATTCACCCAGATCTCACCCGATGTGGGTTCCAGTTCCTTGAGCATCAGCCGGAGCAACGTCGTCTTGCCGCAGCCGCTGTTACCGGTCAGCAGCACGAACTCCCCGTCTGCGATCTCGAGATTTACATTCTGCAGGGCAGTACATTGATTGTCCTCATAAGTCTTGCTCACATGCCTGCATATGATCATAATGATTTCACGCTTTCCGTTAATTGATATTCAGAATCCCGCTGAATCCCGACATACGCAGCACCTGCATCACAGGTTCCTGCACATGGATCAAATGCATACTGCCGCCCTTGGAGCTCGCAGTCTTCTGACCGATCAGCAACGCTCTCAGTCCCGCGCTGGAAATATAATCCACACGCTGAAAATCAAGGATCAGACTGTTTGTCTTCTGAAATGCGATCAGAATAGCGCTCTGAAGCTGGGCACATGTTGTCGTGTCTATCCTTCCTTCGATTGTAAGCTGTATCTTTCCTTCCGTCCTTGTTTCCGCGATATTCATCTTATTATTTCACTCCTTATATTTGGAAAACCTTATAGGACTATTTTTACAGTAATACGAGATAACTGTCAAGCGTCTTGCTCTCATCCAGACTTCCCTCTTCCTGTTTGAATATCCTTGCGTTGATGTCCAGATAACTGTGTGCATCCAACATTCCTTTGCTCTCCATGCTGACAATGCGGATCTTACTCCGCACAGGACGGAACTGATTCAGGAGAAACATCAACTGATACCGCAGCGTCTCCGAGATCGGCCTGTTCACAAGGATCGTCACATCATAGGGACTCCTGCCGTACAGATCCATGAAATCCCCGGCTTCCTCCCTCGTCACATACTCCTTCATCACATTCTGCTCCAGGACGCGCACCTCCTCGCCGAGCAGGATCTCACAGATACGCGCGACCGCCGCCTTCGTCCCCTTCATCCTGTTCAAGCTGTACGCTTCCTTCACAAGCGTGCGCTCCTGCTCCTCCTCCAGGAAATCACCGGTAATGTCGATGCCGAGCCATTTCCCGTAGATCGGCAGCAGTTCCCGCGGACAGGTATTCAGATCCAGCAGGCGCGGCAGATCATGGATATCTTCCTGGAAGTCATTGAATATAGATGAAAAAATGGAAAGATATCTGTGGAAAAAACTGTTTCTCTCCCGGTAAACCTCCGGGAAAGTATTCATGAAGTTATCCCCGATCCTGTCGATCCGGATATTGCTGATCTGAAACTCGCCTTCACCCATGATGCGAAACATCAGATAGAGGTATCGCCCGGTCAGCGCATACAGCAACACATCGGACTGTCCCACGAAACGGACCGCCTTATGCTCTTCAAGGAAAAACTGCTTCTGTCTGTCCGGCACTTCGGGGTCAAAGAGGAACTGCTCCACCCGGATCTTTTCCCCGTTTTGGTAAAAGAAATCCTCGTTGAGCGCCATGGCATACACATAGCAGATCGTGTTCTCCTCCATCTGAAGCGAGAAACTGACTCTGCCCCATGTGGCATCCTCCTCGGCACTGTCGAGCGCGGGCAGGCAGAGAGTATGAATCCCTTCGCCCGGTATCCCGACAAGCGTACCGTCCTCCTTCAATTCCATACCTCTGTGATATCCCCGGCTGAGCCGGTTATGTTTGATCGTATAATGAATTCCGGTCATTGTCTTTCCACCTTTCCGGTCATTGTCCTTTCTCCTGTGCGACTATGCTTCCCCGTTCTCCCCGCTGAATACGCTGAGTTCGATCGAGATCGTGCCGACGCAGCACAGACAGTTCGCTTTCGGAACAATGTCCTCCTCCTGCATCTTTGCCTGCGATGCATTCTTGGGACGCAGCGACAGGTCATAGATGGATTCCACGCATTCCAGTTCCTCGACCGCATGGAATACTTCGCTGAATTTCAGAATATCTCCAAAATTTCTGTCCGAATGGATATAATCGATCCGCTCGCGGATCGTCTGCTCGATCTGTTCCCTGCAATTCTCATAATACCGCTTCACATAAATCATACCCTGCACATTGACCGGCACATAGACCGGCGGCAGCACTTCGACCGCCGTTGTGAGCAGACGGTGACTCTCCAGGTTCTGCATGATCAGCTTCTTATAGAGCGGTGACAATTTGGGAAATGCTTCGATCCCCTGCGGCATCACTGCGATCTGTACCTTGTTATGCCCGCTGTCGAACACGGCCTTCACCTTTTCAATACACAGCTGTGGTGTCTCCCGCACAATCCGCTCATAGTCCGAAGCGGTGACAGCCGCATACGGTTTGCGGATATCATCCAGGAAGCGCTTCCTCACCTCCTGCAGCGTCTCACGGTACGCGCCTCCGGTTCCCGGTCCCGGGTTAAAGAAACGGATCTCCTCAGGGACTCCCTCCGCACGGAAATAATTCCTGCTGCGGATGTTGCCCTCCTCGCCCCTGTTGATGCTCAGTCCCGCGACAAAGAGTCTGGCACCCACAAATGCACCTGCATCCTCGATGATGATCTTGCCCTCATTTTCCAGCAGATGATACGTCATCTCATCCTCGCCGTATCTCTCCGGTCTGACAAAATCATAGATCTTTTCACCGTTCTCATCCTCACGCCGCGCAAGGATGGTAAAGGAATCCGGTACGATCTTCTGCATCGGCAGGACGATCTCCTGGTCATCAAAACCGAGCACCGTGCCGAGATCATAGGAGTGGATGATCTCGTTGCTGTACACGACGATCCGCACCGCACCGCGCTGCTTCTCAGGCCCGTAACCGAATTTCTTTTTATCAAAACAGAAAGCGTTCATGCCGAAGCCTTCCCGCTCCAGTTCAAAATATCTGCCAACCGCGTCCGGCGACGGTGCAATCTCGTATTTGCGGTAGGAAGAACCCCGCTCCTCCCTGCAGAATACGAGTACATTGCCCTCCTCCGCCATATCACTCACAAGCGGAACCCTGTTCACTTTATTGAAGGAATGGCATGCCGCCTTGGTATCCTTCTGCCACACTTCAAAGAGGAAACCGTCCACACCGGTAAGTCTGGGCCTGATATCATATTCCGCCCTCGTGAGTGTGGCACGGATCACATACGGAGAACCCGGGAGATCGGGACAGCGTTCCCCCTCCGCACGCGGCATCCGCAGACGGATCTCACCGCTTGTCAGGAAAGCGCCCGTCATATCGCGCACGCTCATCTCGAGATAGCCATTCTCCGTATAGCACTCCCACTTCATATCCGCAAAGACATTGACTGTCTTTTCCCGTGAAGGATTGCGCTGAAACCGTCCGTCACACGTCACATAGAAGATCATGTCCTCGCCCGCTCCGGGCAGTCCCGATGCTGCGAACCAGATACTGTCGCCCTCTGCCGGATGCTCCCCGAACACCGCTGCCGGAAGCTGTACTTCCCTGTCTGTCAGGAACGTATAATCCGTCAGACTGCCGTTATGCATTCCGTAGATCCCCGTCAGTCTGTAGCTGCCGATCTCGAGCATTCTGTTCGTCTCAAAACTCAAATCCCCGAGCAGGAATCTCTGGTTCGCCGCAACGACAAACGGATCCTCCACGCCTTCGGCTGCCAGCAGCAGTCTGGCACATTTGCCTCTCGCCGCCTCAAATCCCGTCATCTTAAGCAAATTCTGGCGTACCTCAGCCGACATATGATTGATGCTGCCGCGCTGTATCGTCTCAAAAGCCGTCAGGATCTCCAGAATAGTGATACCCGGATCCGAAGGATTGTGATTTGTCCATTCTTTGGAATACAGCGGAATCTGCATGACTGCTTCACTGTATGCTTCTTCAAAAGTTTTGTCATCCAGATTTTTATAATTCAGCATGTTGTATCCTCCTTGTATGCTGTCTTACACCTTATCATGGGAGAGCATAATATGTACATGATGCGCCCCGCTCCGACATACCATGAACGGCGTTGTCCTGACATCCTCCAGATCCATCTCATGGTATCCTTTCTCATCCGAATAGCTTGCCGTCACGACCATCTTCTTCACGATCGCCTTGCTCTTCAATACATTCAGCTTCATGAACAACTGCGACTTCTTGGGCAGGACGCCGATGTCCCAGCCTGTCCCTTTGCCCTTGCCCACCGGATCCAGATATTCCCGAAGCTGCTCCTGCATCAGGCTCTGTATGGCGAAACTGTCATCCAGATTGACGCTCTCCGCCCACATATCCACGGAGATATCGACAAACACCGGCTCCGTGATATACATATCCTCCTCACCGACAGCCAGCTCACAAGCAGCAAGCAAGTGCTCCTTCAGTTCTCCCGACAGATTGTGGAAAGAATAGGATCCGTTCTTGTAATCCTTTAACAGGATGACAATGCTCAATGCCCGGTCGTCCTCCTTCCCGTCCACCGTCCTTCCGGCCACACATCTGACTGCAGCGATATTGTCCGAGTACGCCATGATCTCGCGCCTGTAGTCACTCTCCGACACAAGTCTCCTGCGGGATCTTAAGATATTGGCGCCGCGCTCCAGCGCATTCTCAAAACTCTCCATATTGCTGCCGCCGTACGCTCTCACGGGATTGATGACACCGTCGATGAACACCAGATTGGATCCTGTACTGCTGATCCGTCCGGCCCCGACATTACCCATCTGGCCGTTACAGCAGTGTACGGTTGCCTTGAATGCCACATCGTCGAGCACCCGGGGGATATCCGTGTGTACCCCATCGCCAAAAATCAGCATATTGTTCATGCGATCCAGCGCATAGCATCTCGTTCCCGCGCTGCCGTCAAGCTGCTCCGCCTCCTTCCATTTCACATAGAAGGCAGAGATCTCACCTCTGATATCGTACTCGGCACGCACCTCCAATTCCGGATTATGCAGCATCTGCTGCATCATGTCTCTGGAATGCCTGCCCTTCTCATTAACCCACACATCCACATTCAGGATATTGTTCACACCAAGCGGGAACTGCATATCGATTGCAACTTCCTCGATGAAATAATCCTCCTCCGACCTGGTCTCAATGTTAGAGACCATCGCCGCATTCAGACAGATGATCCGCATATGCGGAAGCAACTGGCGACTGACAGAATCTCCAATCCTCTTCTTGCGGGAGAGGCGCATCCAGTACAGGCTCTGTCCCTCCAGCGTCATCCGGTGCATATCCGCAGGCGGCATAAACAGAAGGATTCCCGAGTGGGATAAGCCCGCCGTGTGATCAATCCATTTCATCGGCTTAAAGCCGTTCTCACCACTGTATTCCAGACGAAAGTCAATCCCCTCGTAGCGCGCGCTGTCATCCATCAGAAACAGCAGGCTGACCGGTCCGCTCTCCATCCTTCTGCGGAATCCCAGATACAGCGCGTCTTCATTGTAATCCGCTGCCGTAAAGGCGTTGAAAGACATCTGCTTATAGCTTTTGGTCAGATCGGTGCGCGTCGTTCCTGCGATCCGGAAGATCCGCTCCGCGTCCACATAGGCTCCTTCATAGGAGAAGGAAACCGTCAGTTCTGTGATATGGGGATAATGGTGCATACACGGCCGCATATAGCAGTTGTCCGATTTGAGCAGCTGCATCCTGATACAACGTCCCATATAGGCACCCGCTACAGTGGGCTGCCAGTCCTGCGGACAAATGAAGCTGATCTCGTACTCCCCGTTTTTGAGCTGTGCAAACATAGTCTTATGTTCCCGGCTGCACACCAGCTTCTTCCAGCCAATCCCATTGAAGTATTCCAGCGAAATTTCTTCCGCATATGCCTCTGCCGGTGTGTCGGCAAAGATCACCTTGGGCTTACGCTTGATGATCTTGAGCTCATCATCCTCCTGCTCCGGAGTGAGCTGAACAAGATGCTCCGGATAATCCACCCGGAATTTCATGCGTATGAGGGATCCTGCCTTATTGAAATAAGAATCGTTTCCGATATAACACTCCTGATACAGGGAGAGTGTATCCCCAAAGGGATCAAAGCCATCCACATCGAGATCGGTCACGCCGTTGCCCACATACTCGACCGGCCTACTGCTGCCCTCAGAGGAGAAACAGATATTCTCCACCTTATAATTCCTGTGGATGCTCTCCACCGATAACAGGATGAGCAGACTGTACTCCCTTCCGTCGACCTCGACCTTGCTGCACGCCTCGCTCTTGCGCAGACGGAATGTCTGTCCGTCCTCCCGCATCATGACTTCGTCAAAGAATCGGAACCCGTCTTCCCCGTAATACTGGAACACGAACTTACCGTCCGCAATATCGCGGACAAGCTGCTCATTTCCGGAAATGCGCACATAGATATCGTTCTCCTCCACATCAAATACGGAGGAATGATAGAACAGTATCAGATTCTTGTCGATTCCCTTATCTTCGCCAAACAGGGTGAACGGCCGCATTCGCTCCAGTTCAAAGGTCATATCACCCATTTCCTCATCCGGAACAGGAAGCGGCACGGTGAATTCCCCGAGCAGCGGAATGATATGTCCGTCCTTCTCATCTGTCATAAACATCCCCGACAGCTGTGCATTTGTCACATACAGATTGTGATCCGTCTCAAAGACAACATCACTCTCCCCTTCCCCGCCGGCTTCCGCCAGAAGCTTTGTCCCCCTCGGGACCTCGGTTCCCGCCACGGTATCCTGCACCAGTCCGAGCACGACCGTCGCGTGCGCCGGCTTGGCGGGAAGCAGGGAAATATCAAGCATGTTAACGAATTCCGTATGGTAATTGTCCAACACCTGATTATAGCGCTCTATGTTGTATTCCATCTGATCCGCAAACAACAGTGATAGCGTGGAACCGATATCCGGGTTGTCCGTGTCAAAATGCCATTCCGGCACATAACTGCCTGCCAGACCGGCAATCTGGGCGCGGATGTCCTCCGCAGTGCGCTTGTCAATCTGTAATTTCTTCGACCTGCTCTGTGCTGTACTGTTCTGGTTCATATTCCTCTTCCTCTACATCTGCATTTAAATAGAACGGAAATACAAGGTTATCACGGACATTACTGCCCCGCAGTATATAGTCCAGTGCGATGATCAGACATCCCGGACGTGATGTGCTGTCCACATTGATATCCACATTCTCGATCCTCGGCTCCTGAGATAAGATCTGATCCTTCAAGGCCCGGATCATCAGATTGAGCGTTGTGATATTGACATCCATAAAGGTGTAGGCTGTGATCGTACTGCCGAAATCCGGTCTCACAAGCCGTTCCTGCTGCTGTGTCATCAGGATCAGATAGACCGACTCTTTCACGCTCTGTGCCTCCGACGAGACGGCAAAGCGCCCCGTCGCGGGATTGATCTGCGGCGGGAATTTCATTCCCGTACCAAGGAAACTGTTATCAGGCATCTCTCTTCCTCCCGTCTTATCCGACCTTGATCGGCGTGCCGCTCACCACGACAGCACCGCTGCTGTTTATCTTCGCTACCGAGGCGGCATTGACTGCAACCGTACCGCCACGGATCTCCATATTGGCATTGGCATCAAGCTTCACGGACTCGTTGGCCTCCATCGTAAAGCGGTTCGTCTTCAATGTGGTCGCCCCAGTCATACCGTTCATCGTCAGCTCAATCGTCTCTCCGACCTTGATCGTCAGCTTACTTGCCGCCTTGATCTCCATCTGGCCGGTGCCCGTCTTCATCTCGATCTGATTTGCCCCTGCCAGATCCTTGATCGTGATCATATTCTTGGCGTTGTTCATCTCAATGCTGTGCATGGACTTGGCAGTCTCTATGACCATCCTGTCGGTCATACCTTCTCCCTCCACATTGTCCTCAAAGAGAATGCTGTTGCCGTTCTTGGTAACGATCCGCTTATTCTTATTTAACATATCCACCGACTTCCGCAAGAAGATACTCATATCCTTCGGCACACAGCCGATCACATACGGCTTCTCGATATTGCCCTGATCAAATACGAGAAGCACCTGATCTCCGACCTCCGGCAGGAAATAATGCCCCCAGCTCATTCCGCTCGAAGGCATCGCCACTCTCGCCCACTTGAGCTCATTGGCTTCCTTGTCGCGGACCGGAATACTCACACACACTCTGCCCGGCATATTCATATCGTAATTGTTCACAACCGTCCCGACCATAACGCCCATGATCCGGTTGTCACCTGTCTCGGTCTTGGTGATCTGCTTCTCCGCAATATCGTCAATTATGTCAAAAAGTGCCACTGACCAACACCTCCCTGTTTATTTTAGAAGAATCCGGAAAGATCAGGCACATCATCCAGAAGGGAAGATGCGGAACCGATCGCTCCCATCGCAGAATCCAGTCCGGAAGTAAGACCGCCGGCACCACCAAGCGAACTTGCCATAGCATCCTCCATCTTCGCCGCCTTACCTGTAATCTTCGTGATAAATTCCCCTTCACCGGTCATGATATGACGCACCGTCACCAGATAAAAGGTATTGGAAACGGCTGTCCCCAGCCCTTTCAGCTTGATAAACCTGCCCGGCACGAGCTCCGGAATTCCCATCAGCTCTGCCTCGAGCGTCCCGAACCGGTAGGAAATGTCCTCCGCCAGATATTCCGCCCTGTACTGGGCATCCTTCTTGGAGGAGACCGTCGGATCGATGTATACCTTCGCCGCATCCTTGACGAGCGGCTTCGCCATATTTCCCTGCGAAATCTTGTTGTTCAGACTCTTGGAGGATGAGATGGCGGATGCCTTGCCCACATCGGTGGAGCGCACCTCGACCTTGCCCACCAGGCCTGTGATGTCATAATCCACCTCGAAGCTGCGCAAGAGGGGATTCGGTTCAATCTCCATCAGAATATCCTTATAATCCTTTGCCGGTCGGAAATATACGGTTCCGGCATTCGTAAAGAACTCGTAATTAAATTTCTTGGCTGCCTTGACGACAAACTC
>CAMGRE010000014.1 GCA_946061355.1 uncultured bacterium
GGAATAAAAAAATCCCGGAATGCCATTAACTGCATTCCGGGACGGGAAATCTTTCGTTCAATCACCCGCGGTACCACCCGCATTGATAAGCCGACAGCTCTATCTGATATCATTCCTCATCCGACACAGACCCAAGCCGCTTAACCGCCTTATCCACTCTCTGCGCTTAACGCGCGCAACGTATATCCCTACTTTTGCCATACCGGCTGTTCAGGATATCTGCTCCGGAGTGTTCCCTTTATTACTTCCCACCAGCAGTGCTCTCAGTCGGTGACACCGCATTCCTGTCGCTTTCCGTAACAAGAGTCTCCTTCATTGCATTTCCTTCGGTCTATTCTCTGACCGTAACTTTGATAGTTATGTTAGCATATTGTATACAATAATGCAAGTATTTTTTTGTTCCGCTTTCAAACAATGATTTCCCTGTTTACATTGCGCAGTTCCACGCCATGATATGTCCGAATGAGTATCTTTTCCTTCCTGTTTACATATGCAAACCCAAGGGAAAAGCGCAGCTTATATTGTCGGTCCTCCTTTTTATCCTGTAAGGGAGTAAGGTTGACCTGTCGGTAATCCTTCTTGCGTATGATCGTAAGCCGCCCCGCCTTTTGGAACTTACCTTTCCTGTCAGCGCGAAATACCGTCACATGTTCAAACAGAAGGGAAAAGAGAAGCCATGCAAGTCCGCACAGTACAACGACAATCCATACGGAATACAATATGACAGTCCTGATATCCGGATCGTCAAAAAAATCCGTCCAATGTTTCTCCTTCTCCACCGTCCCGTGCTGGGCATCCCCTATAGATGCCTCAGGCGACAGCACCGGTTGAATCGGCGTGATAATCTCCTCCTCCACAATCTCAGGTTCTCCATCTGTCATTCCAAGCAGTTCCTGCAATTTGTTCAGCCAATCTTCGTCTCTGTTCACACCCGACACTCCTGTTCTGTGACCGTCTTTATTCTTATCATCGTTTTGTTCCTCCTGTAGTTCCGCTGCCGGCTCCACAAGTTGTTCAGGCAGTATCTCATCCGGCATCACCTGATCCTGTTCTGTCTTTTGCGGTTCATTTTCACCTCCTCCGCCTCCGGAATGGCTTCCGCCATCACTGTCATTTTTATTTTTTAAGCTCTTATCAATATTATTGACCAGATAAGTCACCTCTGTGGTATTGCCAAGCACATCCCGTACCTTACAGTGATAGAGGCCGTTTTGGTCTGTCATAAGTGTGTTCTCCGTCGTCCAGATATCCTCTCCGTCCTCATCCTGATCCCAGCAGTACGGCAGCTCCGCCAGTCCGATGCCGGTATCCGTTGCACTAACTGTCAGTGTCACATCCCTCCATGTCGGTTTTGTCTGATCGGCTGTCAGCATTGCCGACGGTGCTGTCACATCAATGCAGCCGATGTAGTAATCCACCTTCCGTATATTGCCCGCCTTGTCGCGCACCTTGCAGAAATAGCTGCCGCTCGCATCAACGGTATATGCGATATCTGTGCTCCAGATTTCCTCTTCCTGTCTTTCTCCGTTCTTTCCCCACAGATATGCTGCTTCCGCGAGACCACTGCAGCCATATTCATCTGTTGCAGCCCTATCCTCGGCAGACACCGTCAGAATGACCGGCTCTCTCGTCCACTCCTGCGGTGATGTGATCTCTGCCGCCGGCTTCAGTTTATCGATATTGTCCACGATGATTTCCGCTGTGCCTGTGTTTCCGTCAACATCGCGTATCTTGCAGGTATATGTTCCGTTCTTATTCACCGTCCTCGTCAGGGAATCCGTCCATATTTCACTGCCATCCTCCGCACTTTCCCACGACAGATAGTTATCCTCCAGACCGTTCCCTGTCGATTTAACCGTTGCAGTCAATTCCACCGCATCACACGTCCAGTCTTCCGGAACCGCCTCCAGTTTAACAAACGGCATAACTTTGATCAGTGTCAGCTGGATATATCCATTTCCACTGTTTACTCCGTAACTTTCCTCATTCAGCTCACCCGTCTGCCATCTCACCTCATCCGTACTGTTTAACGTTGTGCTGCCTCCTCCGTAACCTCCCGACGCAGAGCCGCTTCCATCATTACAACGATACGATGCACTGCCGCCATTTCCACCGGCTGCCGATATAATTTTTGTACCTTCATATAAAATATAGGATGACCCGCCTCCTCCACCGGATGCGCAGGAGCCGTTGTGCAAATCCTGGTTGTCGCATATCGTACTGTGTCCATCCCCTCTACCACCGTCACTGTAACCTCCGCTGCCGCCCCGGTCTTTGCCGTCATAAGCATCGCACTCCCCGTTTCCACCAGCACCTCCGGCGTGCATCGTCAGGATCATCCCCTGCTGCAGAAATGTTCTGGACACCCGCACAGCACCGGCGTTTCCACCGGATGCACTGGCATAAAAGTTCGAATTATATTTATTCCTCTGATGTGCCGAACCACTGCCACCCTTTGCGCCATAACAATAGATGTCATAATATCCGCTCACCGGAACAATCCACTGTACTTCTCCTCCTGTGTAACCGAATGTCTCGCTTTGCCCCGCCTCCGGATCATCGCTATCAATCCCTGTGGTGGAAACCGATCTAAGTGCCATAAGACTCCTGCCCATAACCGGCTGTGGCTCCGCAACTGCCTCCTCCTGTTCTGCATCATCAATTTCTTCTCTCCCCGCGATCTCTTCCTCCTGTGCGTCGTCCGTCCGCGACTCCGTCTGTGCATCCCCGATTGCTTCTCCGTTCTGTCCGGTTTCTGACGTGCTTTCTTTCCCTTCTTCCTGTCCGGCTTCTGACGTGCTTTCGCTTTCCTCTTCCTGTCCAGCTTCCGGCACCGTTTCCCGGCTTTCCTCCCGTTCAGCTTCCGGCACCGTTTCCCGGCTTTCACCTTGTTCAGCTTCCGGCATGTTTTCCTGTTCTTTCTCCTGTGCGGCTTCCGTCACATTTTCCGTTCCTTCCTCCTGACTGCTTTCCGTCACTGATTGCATTGCCAGCGCAGCTGCCATCTCCTCCGCATTAAGCGGAAGGCTGCAAAAAGGGTACAAAAAAGAAACCGTCAGTGCGACTGTGAAAAGTTTCAACACTATTCTGTTTTTCCGTCTCATGTTACCTCCCGATCCTGTGATTCTTCTCTTTAGAAAATTTCCTTGAAAATAAGTTAGAATATGTTTTTGAATGTGTTAGGAATTTGATTTCTGTTCGATTCTTCCGGAAAAAACAAAAACTCAGAAATGTAAAAATGACACCGGGCAGACCGCCCGATGTCATAATCTTACTACAACACTATAAAAATTGCAAACTGTTTTTTGGCAAATTAACACAAAAGTCTTTCGTCAGAATGCACAACCTTATTCTACAAGGCCATTTTATAAATCTGATACATGTCCTCCTCCACGAGCACTTTGGCAGAACCTTTCTTCCCTCCTGCTCCCTCACTGCACATACGAGCCATCGTGTGAAGCTGCTCATCTGTGGGAGTAATGCCAAGTTCACGCATATTGGTCGGCATATCGATCCTCCGATAGAAATCCTCCATCGCCTCGATTCCCTTTAATGCCGTCTCCTCATCCGTCGCAGCCGGAGAAACGCCCATCACATTCACGGCAAATTTCACAAAACGGGGCAGGCATTCTTTATAGACATATCTCGCCCAACTGCCCCAGACTGCTGCCAGTCCCGCACCGTGGGTCACATCAAACATGCCGCCCATCTCATGTTCCAGTCCATGAGAGGCAAAGTCACCGCCATCGTTGCCACAGCCCGTCAGCCCGTTGTGAGAAAGGCTTCCCGCCCACATCACTTCCGCTCTGGCCTCATAATTATCAGGCTCCTTCTTCAGGATCTCCGCATTGTGCATCACAGTTCTCAAAAGCGCCTCGGCAATGCTGTCCGTCAGCTCCATATTGCCGCCCTGTGTAAAATAGCGCTCCATGGTATGCATCATGATATCCACACACCCGGAAGCTGTCTGGTATGGCGGCAGGGACATCGTCAGTTCCGGATCCATCACAGCAAACCGGGGACGGCTCATGTCCGTCTTGCAGCTGCGTTTCAGTCCGCCTTCCTCTTTCGTGATAACCGAGCTGCTGCTCATCTCACTTCCCGCAGCGGCGATCGTCAGCACAACGCCGATCGGGAGGCAGGAAGCCGGCTTTCTCTTTTTGCTGTAAAAATCCCACACATCACCGTCATCGGGCGTACCGTAACCGATCGCCTTTGAGGAATCGATCACACTTCCTCCGCCCACCGCAAGAATAAAGTCAACATTCTCTTTTTTACAGAGTGTGATTCCTTCATATACAAGGGATAACCGCGGGTTCGGCACCACGCCACCGAGCGTCACATAAGCGATCCCCGCCTCCGCAAGAGAAGCCTGCACACGGTCAAGCAGTCCGGATTTTCGGGCACTCTGTCCACCATAGTGGATTAATACCTTTTTGGCTCCTTCCGCCTTTGCCAGTTCACCCACGCGGCTTTCCGTCCCTTTTCCGAATACGATCCTGGTAGGTGTATAGTACACAAAATTATTCGCCATAATTTCCCTCTTTTGCTCCGTCATTGATCCATTTCAGATACGCATTGATAAACAGATCGATGGAACCATCCATCACCGCATCCACGTTACTGCTCTCCGCACCTGTCCTGTGATCTTTTACCATCGTATACGGTTGCATGACATAGGACCGGATCTGGTTGCCCCAGCCGATCTCCTTCACTTCGCCCCTGATACCTGAAAGCTTCTGGGCATTTTCCTCCTGTTTCAAAAGATACAACTTTGCTTTCAGCATCTGCATCGCTTTATCTTTATTCATATGCTGGCTTCGCTCATTCTGGCATTGCACCACGATCCCCGTCGGCAGGTGCGTGATACGGATCGCGGAGGATGTCTTATTGATATGCTGTCCGCCGGCTCCGCTGCTTCGATAGGTATCGATACGCAGATCGTCATCATTGATCTCGACATCAAGGTCTTCCTCAATATCCGGCATCACATCGAGCGATACGAAGGAAGTCTGCCGCTTTCCTTGCGCATTAAAAGGGGAAATCCTCACCAGACGATGTACGCCTTTCTCTGATTTCAGATATCCGTATGCATTCTCTCCGTTGATCTGGAACGTAACGGACTTGATCCCCGCCTCATCTCCGTCCAGATAATCAAGCACTTCCACGGAAAATCCCCGCTTCTCCGCCCATCTGGTATACATGCGGTACAACATTCCGGCCCAGTCACAGCTCTCCGTGCCGCCCGCTCCCGCATTCAGCTTGAGGATCGCACTATTTTTATCATATTCTCCTGAAAGAAGTGTACTGATCCGAAGATCCTCAAACTGCCTGATAAACTCATCCAGTTCCTCGCGCACCTCCGGCACCATATCCGGATCCTCCGCCTCGTACCCCATCTCGATCAGCGTCTGGATATCCTCATACTGCTGTGAGAGTCCGTCACAGAGTTCCACCACATCCTTCAGGTTCTTCAATTCTTTCATTTTCTGATTGG
The DNA here is from genome assembly GCA_946061355.1 of uncultured bacterium. GTDB lineage: Bacteria > Bacillota > Clostridia > Lachnospirales > Lachnospiraceae > VSOB01. Next base: position 5,498 of record CAMGRE010000014.1, read on the forward strand.
AGTAATCGGGATCATCCCAGAAGCCGGGCGCTTCCATCTCCCGTTCCAACTCTTCGATCCGCTTTCCCTTATCCGCTAAGTTAAAGTGAATCCCTCACTTCCGCTAATGGAGTCTCGTATGCCTGAAGTTCTGCCTTCATCTGGTCAAATTCTACCAATTAACGTCACCTACTTTCTGCCGCAGCAATTCTTATATTTTTTACCGCTTCCGCACGGGCACGGATCGTTGGGATAAACCTTGGCGGTCTCACGTTTGACAGGTCCTCTCTGGACGGAATCATCCTTGTTGGTGCCCGTCACCTTAGCCACCTGCTCCCTCTCGACCTTCTGCTCCACTCTCACATGGAAGAGAAGCTTCACGGTGTCCTCACGGATACTGTCTGTCATACTGTCAAACATCTCATATCCGCTCAGCTTATATTCCACCAGGGGATCCTTCTGTCCGTATGCCATCAGACCGATTCCCTGACGGAGCTGATCCATATCATCGATATGATCCATCCAGCGTCTGTCGATCACTTTCAACAGGATCACTCGCTCCAACTCACGGATCGCCTCAGGCTGCGGAAATTCCGCTTCCTTGCTCTCATACAGCTTCACGGCTTCTTCCTTGAGCTGCTGCTTTAAACTGTTTTTCTTTAATTTATTGATCCGTCCGCGGTTGATCACCTGCAGCGGAATGATCGGAAGCAACAGCGAGTTCAACTCCGGCATATTCCAGTCATCCGGATCCGTATCGTCGCCGATCACCATGTCCACTGTATTTTCCACGATATCCGTGATCATCTTGTAGATCACGTCACGCATGCTCTCGCCGTCCAGCACTCTGCGGCGCTCGGCATAGATAATCTCTCTCTGCTCATTCATGACCTGATCATATTCCAACAGGTTCTTACGGATACCGAAGTTATTGCCCTCAATCTTCTTCTGCGCCGTCTCAATGGCATTCGTCAGCGTCTTATGCTCGATCTCCTGATTCTCCGGGATTCCCAGAGCGTTAAACATCTTGATCAGACGCTCGGAACCGAACAGTCGCATCAAATCATCTTCCAACGAAATGTAGAACTTGGATTCACCGGGATCTCCCTGACGTCCGGAACGTCCGCGCAGCTGGTTGTCGATACGCCTTGACTCATGTCGCTCCGTACCGATAATCTTAAGGCCTCCTGCCGCTCTCGACTCCTCGTCCAGCTTGATATCCGTACCACGTCCGGCCATGTTGGTCGCGATCGTAACCGCACCGTGCACACCGGCATCCGCCACGATTTCCGCTTCCAGCTCGTGGAACTTCGCATTCAGCACTTTATGCTCAATACCTTCTTTGCGCAACAGTCTGCTGATCTCCTCCGATGATTCGATGGTGATCGTGCCGACCAGCACCGGCTGATTCTTGGCATGCGCCTCTTTTACCGCCTCCACAATGGCATGAAGCTTTTCTTTCTTCGTCTTGTATACCGCATCCTGATGATCGATCCTCTGCACGGGACGGTTGGTGGGAATCTCGATAACATCCATTCCGTAAATATCACGGAACTCCTTCTCCTCCGTCAGCGCCGTACCGGTCATACCTGCTTTTTTTGTAAATTTATTAAAGAAGTTCTGGAACGTGATCGTGGCAAGCGTCTTGCTCTCCCGCTTTACCTTCACATGCTCCTTTGCCTCGATCGCCTGATGGAGACCATCGGAATAGCGGCGTCCCGGCATGATACGTCCGGTAAACTCATCCACGATCAGAACCTGATCATCCTTCACCACATAGTCCTGATCACGGAACATCAGATTATGGGCGCGCAGCGCCAGTATCATGTTATGCTGGATCTCCAGATTATCCGGATCAGCCAGGTTTTCAATCTGGAAAAACTTCTCTACCTTTGCAACACCTTCCGCTGTGAGGTTGACCACCTTGTCCTTCTCATTGACAATGAAATCTCCGGTCTCCTCCTGTGTCACGCCCATGATGGCATCGATCTTGGACAGATCCTCCATATCCTCACCGCGCTTCATCTGTCTGGCGAGGATGTCACATGCCTCATACAGTTTCGTCGATTTTCCGCTCTGTCCGGAAATGATCAGCGGGGTACGCGCCTCGTCGATCAGCACCGAGTCCACCTCGTCGATGATCGCATAGTGCAGATCTCTAAGTACAAGCTGTTCCTTATAAATCACCATGTTGTCACGCAGATAATCAAAGCCCAGCTCATTGTTCGTCACATATGTGATATCGCAGTTATATGCCTCACGGCGTTCCTCCGGCTTGAGGGAGTTGAGCACCACGCCAACCTTCAGCCCCAGGAACTCATGAACCTTTCCCATCCACTCCGCATCACGCTTTGCCAGATAATCGTTGACCGTGACAATATGAACGCCCTTTCCCTCCAGCGCATTCAGATACGCCGGACAGGTGGACACCAGCGTCTTACCTTCACCGGTACGCATCTCTGAAATACGCCCCTGATGCAGAATGATGCCGCCGATGAGCTGAACAGGATAATGTTCCATGTTCAGCACTCTCTTCGCCGCCTCACGAACCGTTGCAAACGCCTCGGGAAGCAGATCGTCCAGTGTCTCTCCCTGTGAAAGCCTCTTCTTATATTCTTTTGTTTTATCTCTTAACTGCTCATCCGAAAGCGCCTGCATGGAGGGACGAAGTTCCTCTATTTTGGCAACGATCGGCATAATCCTCTTTAGTTCCCGCTCACTATGAGTTCCAAACAGTTTCTGTACGATATTTTTACTCATACAATTCCTACTCCCGTTTCTGAAATGATTCCATCGAAATCAAGCCTTTCCTCTTAAAAAGCCTAAGTAGTATTGTAACAGATTTATGCATCAAGTTCAACCTTTGGCGTCTTGACCTTCTTTATTATAAGTGTTATTATTTTAACGATAGCAAAAACCGCCCCGGAAACCTTAAAAAATGCCGTTTCCGAGACATATAGCGGGCGATTCCGCTCGGCTTATTGCCCGCGGAAAATCAAAGAATATGAGGTGTAGACAAATGAGCAAAACTTTCGATGAATTGATTGCAAAGGTCAATGAGATGGAGATGAAAAAAGTCTCCGTTGCCGTTGCACAGGATTCCGCAGTACTCGAAGCAGTGAGAGCTGCCAAGGACCGCAAGATTGCAGATGCCATTCTGGTCGGCGACAAGGACAAGATCCGGAAGGTGGCCGATGAGGTGAACGTTGACATCAGTGATTTTGAGATCATTCATGTGGCTGATGACATTGAGGCATCCCTCACAGCCGTAAAGCTGGTACACGACGGCAAGGCTGACATGTACATGAAGGGACTTCTCCCTACAAAAGATTTCTTAAAGAGTGTACTGAACAAAGAAGTCGGACTCCGTACCGGCAAAGCGCTCTCCCATGTATGCGTATTCGAGATCAAAGGAATCGATCATCTGTTATTCCTGACAGACGTGGCATTTATGCCCTATCCTACTCTGGAAGATAAGGTAAGCATCATCGAAAACACCCTTCAGATTACAAAGGCATGCGGTATTGAGAATCCCAAGGTAGCTCCTCTTGCTGCCGTTGAGGTGGTAAATCCCAAGATGCCCGTAACCGTGGAAGCTGCAGAGCTGACACAGATGAACAAGGACGGCAAGATCCCCGGATGTATCGTGGACGGTCCTCTTTCCTTAGACCTTTCCATCGATCCCGAAGCTGCAAAGCATAAGGGAGCAACCGACCGTGTGATCCAGGGCGACGCGGATGTCCTGCTGTTCCCCGATATCCACGCAGGAAACCTGGTATACAAAGCGCTGGTACATACCGCAGAGGTAAAGAACGGCAACATGCTCACAGGTACCAAGGCGCCCGTTATCCTGACCTCACGTTCCGACAGCTTCGAGGTTAAGGTAAACTCCATCGCTCTTGCTGCAGTGGTAGCAGAATCCATGAGAAACAACTAATCCAGAATTTACCGGACTTTTGTCCGAGGCGCAAAAGAAGCGCAGAAATGAGGTTACTATGTCTATCAAAAGTTTAATTATCAATCCCGGTTCCACCTCCACCAAGATCGGTGTGTTTGAAGATGAAACACTTTTATTCGAGGAAACTCTGCGTCACTCCACCGAGGAGATTGCACAGTATGCTTCCATCGTGGATCAAAAGGATTTCCGCAAGAATATCATTATCAACCTGTTGAAAGAAAAAGACTTCGACATCAACTCCCTGAACATGATCGTGGGTCGCGGCGGTATGTTAAAGCCGATTCCCGGAGGCACTTATGCGGTATCGGATGCCCTGCTTGAGGATCTGAAGATCGGCGTACAGGGTCAGCATGCTTCCAATCTGGGCGGCATCCTGGCAAGAGAAATCGGCGATTCCATCGGTGTTCCTTCCTACATCGTAGATCCTGTCGTTGTAGACGAACTGATGCCCGAGGCAAGACTCTCCGGTGTACCGGAGCTTCCCCGCATCAGTGTCTTCCATGCGTTGAATCAGAAAGCTGTTGCCAAGAGATATGCCAAGGAAGCCGGCAAAGCTTATGACTCCCTGAACCTGATTGTGGTTCATATGGGCGGTGGCGTATCTGTCGGCGCACACAAGGCAGGCAGAGTCATCGATATATTTAACGCTCTGGACGGCGACGGTGCTTTCTCTCCCGAGAGAGCGGGCGGTGTGCCGAGCGGCGCACTCATCAAGCTGTGCTTCTCCGGCAAATACAGTGAGAAAGAGATTTATAAGAAGATCTGCGGAAACGGCGGCTTCAACGCTTATGTGAATACCAATGATATGCGTGACGTCGCGAAGATGGTTGACGGCGGCGATGAGCACGCAAAGCTGGTTCGTGACGCATTCATTCTCCAGGTCGCAAAGGATATGGGCTCCATGGCATGTGTTCTGGAAGGAAAGGTTGACCAGATCATCATCACCGGCGGAATCGCTTATGATAAATATGTAGTTGCACAGCTCAAGGAGCGTGCAGGCTGGATCGCACCTGTGACCGTATATCCCGGCGAGGATGAGCTGTTAGCTCTCGTCCAGGGGGGCTTACGCGTCTTAAACGGTGAAGAGAAGGCAATGGAATACTAATTCCGGATCGTTTCATCAGAATCAAAAACGGAGCTCCGTAAGCGGGGCTCCGTTTTTATCTTTTCTACTATTTTATTCCTATATTCCGTTACATCCCTTTCCGGAATTCTTCGATCGACTCCACTCGCGCCGCTAACTTCAGCCATTTCTTCAATGTGTCCACATCTGTTTCCGCCTCGATCTGCTCACGCAGATTCTCCGGAACTTCACCGTATTCCTCAAGAAGTTCCAGAATATCCATAACCTTTGTTTTCTGAATTGCAGTATCAGCCGCTTCCTCCCTCTCCATGTCAATCAGATCCCCGAATGTCATATAGCCTTCCCTCACTTCCTCCATGCTCTTAATTCGGCTCACGTAGGAATGTACTTCCCTGGTCGCCTCATCCACCGCATGTTCTTCGTTACTGTCCTGCATATATGTTAGCATACTTTGGATGGCTTTGCTACCGCCTTTTCTGCCTTTCGTATTAAAATATACGAATTGTAGTCCATCTTCATAGGGCAGTTCAGGGATCTCCACACAACTGTTCTTAATGGTGTACATCATGTAATCATAGCCGAATGGATCAAAATTTGTGATCGTGATAACATATAAGTTCGGAATTTTGGAGAAATCCTTTTCCCCTCTCTTTAAGCCCCGGCTGTCAATCTTTGCCTGATAGAACCGGTTATGCTTCGGCAGGTTCAGATTTTTCTGTTTATGTGGTTCAAGATCATAAACACTGGTGACTTTCTCACCCTGAAGTTCCTTGATTTCCACATCCATGCGGATGCCCCGGAGTCCGGGAAGAAATGCCGGCAATGTCCGCTGACAGACAATGCGGAGTTTTCCGATCTCTTTTTGCAGCAATACAGAGAGAACTCTGCGGTAGCACAGCTCCCCAATCTCTTTGTTGGATGCAACCGCATTGTTAAGGTAGTCATCCAGCAGATCCAGTTCATCGATTGTCTTCATACATCCTCCTTTCGGACGCACAGACAACCTAAAATGAACTGTAAGGCGCCTATGCTCCTGTTCTTTTGTTTGGTTTGCGTAAATTTGGCGATATGCCGTGATCTCTTTCCTGAATGGAAAGGAAATGTGCTCAGAACCTCTGATCAGAGGAGCACTTTGTAAACAGATTTTAACAGGAATATGTTTTATTTGCAAGCAAAAAGAACTGTCACAGCGAACTGCAACAGTTCTTTTTATTATATTGTTTCTATTTCTTCACCGGGAAAAAGATTTCCGTCTCCCTATCAATCCGCGCACACATCCGAGAACTCTGCATTGGCCGCGCGTCTCAGATCCTCCGGGGAAAGTTCCAGCTGTGAGCCGATCCGCCCGCCGCTGACTATGATTTTGGACAGTGTCTGCGCTTCCTGCTGGATCCTGACGGGATACTGCTTCTTCATGCCGATCGCTGTACAGCCGCCGCGAATATATCCGGTCACTGCATTGATCTCCTTCACCGGAATCATCGCAAGCGATTTCTCACCGACCTCGCGCGCCGCCTTTTTCAGATCGATCTCCCGCTCAATCGGAATCACAAACACATAATAATTTTTGCTGTTTCCTATCGTCACCAGTGTCTTATAAACCAGTTCGTGCGGCAGTTCCAGTTTATCCGCGATCTGAATACCGCTTATGAACTCATCGCACTCGTAGGTATGGTGCTCATAGGGAATCTTTAATTTATCCAGTATCCTCATGGCATTTGTCTTGACTTCCTTATTCTTTGCCATTTTTCTCTTCCTTTCCCATAAAATCCGTTATCCTGCATCCACAGCCAGCTTATGACCATTACGGTCAATATTACAAAATATCCGTCAGTTCCCGCACCATCTCCTCCGTGGTCGCCCAGCTCGTCGTGATGCGCACCACGGTATGATCATCATCCGGTTTCTCCCACACATTCAGAACCACCTTCTGCTGCAGCTGCTCCAGCCTGTCATTCGGAAGCACAATAAAAATCTGATTCGTTGGAGAATCTATGTAGAATGTATAGCCTTTTCCGCGCAGTGCTGCCCTGATCCGGTCTGCCATACGCACGGCATGCCTGCCGATCTCCACATACAGATCATCCGTAAAGAACGTATCAAACTGCAGTCCCAAAAGCCATCCCTTAGCCAGCAGTCCGCCATGCTGCTTGATCCTTGTGAAAAAATGAGCAGGAGCATTTCCCTTCGGAAATACGACAGCCTCTCCAAGCAATGCGCCGAGCTTGGTTCCCCCGATGTAGAAAGCATCACAGATATCGGCAATATCTTTTAATGTCACATCTGTACCGTCCGTCCCCAATCCATAACCGAGCCGTGCTCCGTCCAGATACAGCGGGATCTGATACTCTGTACATACAGCCTTGATCTCCAGAAGTTCCTGCTTCGTATACAGCGTTCCGTATTCCGTCGGGTGCGTGATATACACCATCCCCGGAAAGACCATATGGTCATAACTGGAATCCTCATAAAACTCTTTCAGATAAGTACGCAGAAGTTCTGCCTCAAGTTTTCCCTCCTTATGAGGAAGCGCAAGCACCTTATGTCCTGTATATTCGATTGCTCCCGCTTCATGTCCGTTGACATGACCGGTCCGGACCGCAACAACCCCCTCGTAACTCTGGAGCATACTGTCAATCACGATCTGGTTCGTCTGTGTCCCGCCTACCAAAAAATAAACCTCCGCATCGGGACATCCGCACGCCGCACGGATCTTGTCTTTTGCTCTGTCACAATAACCGTCAACACCATATCCGGGCTTCTGCTCCCGGTTTGTCTCCATCAAGCGCTGCATGATCTTCTCATGCGCCCCTTCCGCATAATCACATTCAAATGATAACATTTTCCCACTCCTCTCTGCACCTCTGCGCACAAAAAGCAACTGACTGTAGCCCTAAAGTGTCAGTTGCTTTTGCATGATATCAATTTTTTAATTTCTCTAAGATGCCATATCTGCGCGGCAAACTTTATCTCGCGCCTTTGTCGTAAGGAACACCGCTGGCTCTCGGAGCCTGGGAGTTCTTGGACGTAAAGATCAGAACGATCAGCGTTGCAATATACGGGATCATCTTGTACAGGTAACTCGGAATTCCCATATTATTCAGGAACGGGATACCCGAATAAGCTGCTGCGACCGCCTTGGTCAATCCAAAGAACAGTGATGCCCACATGATCCTGATCGGCTTCCACTGACCGAAGATCAGGACTGCCAACGCAAGGAAACCGTATCCGGCAACGGATGCATTAAAGTTCGTTGAGGTCGGAACCACAAACACCAGACCGCCGAGACCTGCCAGCGCACCGGAGATCATGACGCCCGCATACTGCATCCGATATACATTGACGCCCGCCGCATCCGCCGCCTGCGGATGTTCGCCGCAGGCACGGAGTCTGAGGCCGAATCTCGTCTTATACAGCACGATCGTCGATATGATGAGGATTGCGATTCCCATATAAGTTGTGATATACGTATTCTTAAAGAACAGATCACCGATCACGGGAATGCTGCCCAGTACAGGCACGCTGTCAATTCGGAAGGTATTGTTAAACTGAATCTGCTGCACACCCTGAATAATTCTTGCGACAAAGATCGCAAACGCAGGCGCAAACATATTGAGTGCCGTACCACTAATGGTCTGGTCCGCTTTCATGTTGATCGCCGCATACGCATGGAACAGGGAAAATACCACACCTGTCACCATCGCAATGACAATCGCGATCAGCAGCTGCCCCTGACCGCTCATACTGTTTCCGGTCAGATTGATGAACAGGATACTTGTAAATGCCCCCATCGTCATGATACCCTCAAGAGCGATATTGATAACACCGCTTCGCTCTGAGAACATACCGCCAAGTGCTACGATCAGAAGCGGAATCGAGAAAAACATTGTCTGTTGGAAGATAAAATAAACTACACTCATGCTTCTTCTCCTCCTCTCTCCTGTTTCGGATCATTCGGAGGCGTTTTGTTCACCTGTTCCGCCATTCCTTTTTTCTTCTCCAATTTGCTGAGAATCAGCTTCACCATCAATGCAAAAGCACTGAAATAAATGATAATTGCCACAATAATATCAATAATCTCAACCGAAAACTCAAACAGCTGCAGATAGAACCCGCCCGCCGTCAGATACGCGATAAAAATACCCGCAAACAGCACACCGATCGGATGGCACAAGCCTAACAGTGCAACGGAGATACCGGTAAAGCCTTCATCTGCAATGACATCCACAATCTCGATATGCTTTCCGGTTCCCGCCAGATACAGGCAGGCACCTGCAAGTCCGGCGATGGCTCCCGCGATCACCATGGAGAGCACAATGCTCTTTTTCTCATTGATACCGGCATATCGGCTGGCGTCTCTGTTGTAGCCCACCGCTTTCAACTCATAGCCGAAGGTCGTCTTATCAAGAACGATATAAACAAGGATCACTACCAGAACCGCAATCAGGAAACCGCCGTTGATACTCGACTCCGGAAACAGCTTATCAAGCCCCATCTTCGGGATATTGGCCGTCTCCAACACCGGCTTACTCTCATTTCTGATATTGTTAAAAATCGGCTTATAGCTCTTTACAAACCAGTTCACGCCGTACATACCGATATAGTTCATCATGATGGCAGAAATAACTTCATTCACGTTGAAAAATGCCTTCAGGAGTCCGGGAATCATGCCCCAGAGCGCTCCCAGTACCACCCCTGTGAGCAGAGCCACTACCCAGTGGATACTGCCCAGATTCTTGCACATGATGCCGACATACACCGCACCGAACCCGCCGACAATAAACTGTCCGCTGGCTCCGATGTTAAAAAGTCCCGTCTTAAACGCAAACCCTACGGAAAGACCCGTCAGAATAATTGTTGTGGAATAATAGAATACCTGTCCGACACCTTTCGCGCCGTGCGTGAATGCACCGGTCAGAATCGTGAAGAAACCGGGGACTGCCTGAGACGGATTACAAAGCAGCAGAATCACAAATCCCATCAGCAGACCGATCAGGATCGCAAACACAGAGGACAGAACGCCCGTATAATCAAATTTCTTTTTCTTAAGCATGGTCTGCCTCCTTTCTCTTGGAACCTGCCATATACAGTCCAAGTTCCTGCACGGTCACTTTCTTCGGATCAAGATCCGCCACGATAGCTCCCTCATAGATCACCAGGATACGGTCACTCAGGTTCATAACTTCATCGAGTTCCAGTGATACGAGCAGGATCGCACTGCCGGAATCACGCTGCGCCACAAGCTGATTGTGAATATACTCAATGGCTCCGACATCCAGACCTCTTGTGGGCTGCACCGCCAACAGAATATCGGGATTTCTCATAATCTCTCTCGCAACAATCGCCTTCTGTTGGTTTCCACCCGACATGCTCCGGGTGATCGTTTCCTTTCCCTGACCACTCCTGATATCGTATTTCTCAATGAGAAGATCCGCATATTCGTTGATCTCTTTCTTTTTTAAGAAGCCACCTTTGCTGAACCTTGGTTCAAAATACTGCTGCAGAACCAGATTGTATGCCAGGTTATAGTCAAGCACAAGTCCATGCTTATGTCTGTCCTCCGGGATATGGGATAATCCGTGTGTATTCTTATAACGGATGGATTTCTTCGTCACATCCTCCCCGTTTATCAGGATCTGTCCCTCACTCATATTGCCGATTCCCGTGATGGCATGTACCAGTTCAGTCTGTCCGTTGCCGTCGATACCGGCAATGCAGACGATCTCGCCTTTCCGTACCTGGAAGTTCACATGATCCACCACATTTTTGGTGTGACCTTCTCTGACAGATTTCACGCAGAGATCCTTTACCTCCATGACCACCTCACCGGGCTTCGCCTCACTCTTTTCTACAGTGAGATTGACCTTGCGGCCGACCATCATCTCAGACATCTGCTCTTTGTCCGTGTCCGCCACATCGACCGTACCGATATATTTGCCACGGCGCAGTACCGTACACCGGTCTGCCACCTGTTTGATCTCATTCAATTTATGTGTGATGAACAGGATCGATTTCCCCTCTGCGGTGAGATCCTTCATGATCCGCATCAGTTCGTCGATCTCCTGCGGTGTCAGCACCGCTGTCGGCTCATCAAATATTAAAATATCGTTGTCACGATATAACATTTTCAAGATTTCCACCCTCTGCTGCATTCCGACAGTGATGTCAGAAATGATCGCATCGGGATCTACTAAAAGATTGTACTTCTCACTCAGTTCCACTACTTTTTTCCTGGCATCCGCCATCTGGATGATACCACCCTTTGTGGTCTCCATGCCAAGAACGATATTCTGCAATACCGTAAAATTATGCACCAGTTTAAAGTGCTGGTGAACCATACCGATTCCGAGTGCGTTGGCATCCAACGGCCCCCTGATCTTTACTTCTTTTCCCTTTACCTTGATTACGCCCTTTTCCGGCTGATACAGGCCGAAAAGCACACTCATCAGAGTGGATTTTCCTGCACCGTTCTCTCCCAGCAGTGCATGGATCTCGCCCTGCTTTAAACGCAGTGTAATGTCATCATTCGCAATGATACCGGGAAATTCCTTTGTGATGTTTAACATTTCAATTACGTAATCCATTCTAAACCCCCGTAATATACAATAGAAAGCACGCCCTGCGAACTTTCTATTGTCATGAATTAGAATGGGGTGCCTTTCGGCACCCCTACTAAGCTTTCTTTTTACTCTACAAAGCTTACTTTTGTATTGGAAAGTGTAAGGTCTGCAGTCGTGCTGTCCTCTGTGTTGTTGTTGATCGTAATCTTTCCTGCTTTCATATCTGCGAAAAGTGCATCATAATCAGCCTGTGTGAAGGACTCAAATTTGGATGTCTCCATCGGAAGACCTACGCCATCGTTAGCTGCTGTAAATACAGATGTCTGTCCACCCGGGAAGCTTCCATCATAGAATGCCTTAACGCCATCGTATACGGAATTGCTCAACATCTTCATTGCAGATGTGATAACGGTATCGGACTCGCCGGACTGGTCAACGTCAACACCGATCACCTTTGTGCCTGCCTCCTCAGCTGCTGCCATAACAGAGTTTCCTACTGCGCCGCCGCAGCCGAATACAACCTCTGTGCCATTCTGATACCAGCTTGCTGCCATAGCCTGTGCCTCGGGAGTTGCCGCAAAAGCACCTGTGTAGTTGTACATAACCTCAACGTTCACACCAAGCTCTTTTGCTGCTGCGTCAGCGCCCTGTACAAAACCGTAACCGTAACGGATTACTGCGGGAACTGCCATACCGCCCATGAATCCAAGCTTTGTCATGCCATCCTTAACTGCTGCATAACCTGCAAGGTATCCTGCCTGATCCTCCTGGAACAGAATCGGCATAACGGTATCGTTTGTCTTAAACTCACTGTAGTCGCCGTTGTGAGGCTCACCATCCAGCAGGATAAAGTGAACATCAGGATACTGATCCTGAACGATGAATACAGGCTCCTCGAACAGGAATCCGGGACATACAACCAGTTTGGCGCCACCCTCTACTGCAAGACCGATGGTCTCAACATAAGAGTCTGTTGTGCCTTCCTGCGGCTGATAATACTTGTAGGAGATACCGTTCTCCTCTGCGTATTTCTTCATGCCTTCCCATGCACCCTGGTTGAAAGACTTGTCATCGATCGTACCAAGGTCTGTTACCAGTGCCAGCTCATAGCCGCCCTCTGCATTTGCTTCGGAAGCGGTAGCCTGCGGTGCCTCTGTCTCTGCTGTGTCTGCAGCTTCTGTAGCTGTCTCCTCAGCTGCCGGTGCTGCGGGTGCTTCTTTTGCTCCGCATCCAACCAGCATGGTTGCAACCATACTTACGCATAATAATGCGCTGATCAGTTTGCTTTTCATAATTTCCCTCCTAAATAAAAATATAAATGTAGCGATATATGCTATAGATTTCATCATATCTCAAAATGGATATTTCCGCAAGGGTTTTTAGGTTGGAACTATGGTCTGGATAGCATTTTGCCAGAAGAATATGATATAATAACTGAGGAAACTTCCCGTTTCCGAGTGTGCACTGCTATTTTTAAAGAGAAGGAGGTCCTACTATGAAAAAAATGTTATCACTGTTTCTGACTCTGATACTGGCGTTTGGCATGACGCTCTCCGTGTGCGCGGCAGAACCGTCATCCGTAAGCGGCGGTGTCACAGAGATCCAGAAATACGGCAATCTGGTGCTTGACATTGCACCCGACACCCTGCATGCAGCAGGCTGGGAATTCGGCGATCTGCTGAATATCACCGTTGACGGCAGAGCGTATCAGGCTCCGCTTTGTACCAACTACTCCGATGTGGACACCGGATCCATGGTGCTGCGTGAGAGTAAAGGAACTCTGATCCTGGCAATCAACATGGGAGATTTTGCAACCGGCCAGGGAATCGCCACAAAGGTAACGGCTGAGGATGGTTCTGTCAGTTGGGAATTCCCGGAAGGAAAATCCATGGCGGATATTTCAGTCACACTGACTATGGCTGAAAAGGGTGGCTACCGCAATCAGTATCTGCTACATCAGCTGAAGCGTACAGATGACCGCACAGACTATGCTTCCGATGTTGTGTTTGCCAATTTCCGCAATATTTCCGGCGGCTCGATCGGAAAAAATGTCCTGTTTCGATCCAGCAGTCCCGCAAACAATGAACTGGGACGCGCTTCCTACGCAGATACCCTTGCAAAGGCTGCCGGCATCCAAACGGTTCTGAACCTTGCGGACGGACAGGAAGCGTTTGAAAGCTACATAGCCGCCGATGATTTTGCCTCTCCGTATTATCTGTCCCTTTATCAAAACGGCAGCGTTAAGCTGTTAAATCTGGGAATTGATTTTACGACACCTGATTTTCAAAAAGGACTGGCAGACGGTCTGAGATTCCTCACTGTAAGCAAAGGTCCTTATCTTGTTCACTGCAATGAAGGAAAAGACAGGGCAGGATTTGTCTCCGCACTGTTATCCTGTCTGATGGGCACCGACTATAACCAGGTTGTCAATGACTATATGATCAGCTATGAAAATTACTATCATCTGGAAGCAGGCAGCGAACAGTACGAGGCAGTGAAAAACAGCAACATCGTTTCCATCCTGTCAACCATTACCGGCGTGTCTGATCCCGCGAAGCTCAAAAAAGCGGATCTGTCAGCTGCAGCGGAAGCTTATATCAGGTCTATCGGGCTGACGAACGAGGAAATCAACACCCTGAAAGCAAACCTGTCACAAGACTGCCCGGAACCTGCTGTGATTACGAACAGCGTGCAGACCTATACGGTAATCACCGGTGACTGCCTGAGTCACATTTCCAGAAAGGTTTACGGCACAGACACAAACTGGAAAGCGATCTGGAAAGAGAATGAAGAACAGATCCAGGATCCGAACGTTATCTACTGCGGACAGGTGCTTACGATCCCCGCCGCATAAAATAATGTAAAAAAAGAAAGCTGCTGCACTGCGCAACAGCTTTCTTTTTTATTTACACTTCTATCTGTAATTTTTCAATCACAATTTATTTTGCAGCGATCTCAGCCTTCAGGGCTGCGGTCAGTGCGGGAACGATCTTGTTCAGATCTCCTACTACACCGTAATCAGCTACATCGAAGATCGGAGCGTCCTCATCCTTGTTGATCGCAACGATGATGTCGGACTCTTCCATACCTGCCACGTGCTGGATGGCTCCGGAGATACCGATTGCAAAGTAGATGTTGGGACGAACGGTCTTACCTGTCTGGCCTACCTGCAGATCCTTCGGCTTCCAGCCGGAATCTACAACTGCACGTGAGCAGGATACGGTACCGCCCAGAACCTCTGCAAGCTCCTCGAGGATCTTGAAGTTCTCTGCGCTGCCGACTCCACGGCCGCCGGATACCAGAACCTTAGCGTCCATGATATCTACGACATCAGATACTGCCTTAACAACCTCTTTGATCTCAACATATTTGTTGTTCGGTGTGAAGCCGGGATTGAACTCTTCCACAACAGCCTTTGCACCCTTGATCGGCTCGATCTTCTGCATAACGCCGGGACGAACGGTAGCCATCT
>CAMGRE010000015.1 GCA_946061355.1 uncultured bacterium
AAGCACGGACGCGGGGATAAAGACAAAGGGATTTGTCTTTTGTTACCGTGTCCTTTGTTATTTTTTAAAAAATTGTGAATTTTTGGAAAACCCTTTGAAAATGCGGTACTATAGGTTATAATGTGATGTATGTTTAAATCGCAGACATTTGGCAAACATTATGATAGATAACCGTTAGAAAGGGGTTAGAGTATGCAGTATACAGATATCGGAATTGATTTGGGAACAGCCAGTATCCTTGTTTATATCAGGGGAAAAGGTGTTGTCCTGAAGGAGCCGTCCGTGGTTGCGTTTGACCGGGACACCAATAAAATCAAAGCGATTGGCGAGGACGCAAGGCTGATGCTGGGAAGGACGCCCGGGAATATCGTGGCAGTCAGACCGCTGCGTCAGGGCGTTATTTCAGATTATACAGTAACCGAGAAAATGATGAAGTATTTCATTCAGAAGGCTTTGGGAAAGAAAACTTTCCGGAAACCGCGCATTGCGGTGTGCGTTCCCAGCGGTGTTACCGAGGTGGAGAAGAAAGCGGTTGAGGATGCTACCTATCAGGCAGGCGCGAGAGAGGTTTCCATTATCGAGGAGCCGATTGCAGCAGCGATCGGAGCCGGAATTGATATCTCCAAGCCGTGCGGAAATATGATCGTTGATATCGGCGGCGGTACATCGGATATTGCCGTTATTTCCCTGGGAGGTACCGTGGTCAGCGCTTCCATCAAAATTGCGGGAGATGATTTCGACGAGGCGATCGTTCGTTATATGCGTAAGAAACATAATCTTCTGATCGGTGAGAGAACCGCGGAGGATCTCAAGATCAAGATCGGTTCGGCTTTCAAGAGACCGGAAGTGGATTACATGGATGTGAGGGGAAGAAATCTGGTGACAGGACTTCCCAAGACGATTCAGGTTTCCTCTGAGGAAACGGAGGAGGCGCTGAAGGAGACAACCTCACAGATTATAGAAACGATACACAGCGTGCTGGAGAAGACGCCGCCTGAACTTGCTGCGGATATTGCGGACAGAGGAATTGTGCTCACGGGCGGAGGAAGTCTGTTGCGGGGACTTGAGGATCTGATCGAGTCCAAGACAGGTATCAATACCATGACGGCGGAGGATCCCATGACGGCTGTGGCGATCGGTACCGGCAAATACGTCGAGTTCCTTGCGGGTTATCGCGACGATAATTAACGGCAGGCCTACAAAGGGCAGGGAGGCAGGATATGTTAAAGGGTTTATATACCGCATATACGGGAATGGTGAACGAACAGCATAGAATGGACACTTTGACAAACAATCTTGCGAACAGCACCACCGTAGGATTTAAGAAGGAGGGTGCGACTTCCCAGGCATTTGACGAGGTGCTTGCCCTTAAGATTAAGGATACATCAGAGTCACCCAATACAGCCCGCAGACTCGGGACGATGAGCCTCGGCGTGAAGATCGGGGAGAATTATACCGATTATTCCGAGGGACCGCTCAAGGTCACGGACAATACATTTGATCTTGCGTTGACGGGACCGGGCTTTTTTACAATCGAATTTACCAACAAAGCAGGAGAAACCTCTACAAAGTATACACGGGATGGGTCTTTTACCGTGACGGAGGAAGGCAATCTGGTCACAAAGGATGGGGATTTTGTTCTGGATGACGGCGGTTCTCCGATAGAATTGAACCCGCGTCTGACAACTTCCATCAATACGGACGGGACGATTTACCAGAATGGCAGACAGGTGGCAAAGATCGGGATCACCGATTTTGAAGATTATAATTATCTTGAACATTACGGAGAGACGATGTTTCAGGAGGTAGACGGAGCGCAGACGAAGGATGCCGACGAGAATACACAGGTTCTTTCCGGATATCTGGAATATGCCAATGTGCAGGTGGTTAAGGAGATGGTTGAGATGATTAACGTCTCCCGCGCATATGAGACAAATCAGAAAATGGTTCAGACATATGACAGTTCACTTGAGATTGCGGTGAATCAGCTTGGTAAATTGTAGAGGAGGTGTTAGGCCATGGTGAGATCTTTATGGTCGGCGGCAACCGGAATGATTGCGCAGCAGACAAATATCGATACGATATCCAATAACCTGGCAAACGTCAACACAACGGGATACAAAACAGAGGTTGCCAATTTTAAGTCGCTTCTGTATCAGACACTGCAGACGCAGACGACAACGGCAAACGGGGATCCCAAGCCGGTAGGAGCGCAGGTCGGGCTCGGTGTGAGGAATTCTTCCATCAGTTCCATTTTTAAGCAGGGCTCTTTCCGGGATTCTGAGAGTGATACGGATTTTGCCATCAACGGCAAAGGGCTGTTTGCCATCACAGGGGATGACGGCCAGACTTATTATACGAGAAACGGTAATTTCTATCTTTCCACAAACGACGGCAATGGTCTGACGCTCTGTACGGCAGACGGATTTGCGGTGCAGGATACCAGAGGAAGGGATATTACCTTCAATAAGAATTATACGGCCAGCAACCTGACGGCTGGCGAGGATGGTCAGTTCTATTATCCGGACGGAAACAATAATCCGCAGCCGCTGGGAATTCAGATCGGCTTGTTCCAGTTCAACAATCCCACCGGTCTTGAGAAGATGGGATCCAGTTATTACAGGGCGACGGCGGCTAGCGGAGATGCGATCAATGAGGCCCGCAGCACGAATCTGGAGAAGAGTACGATCGTGCAGGGATATCTGGAGTCTTCCAATGTCCAGGTTGTGGACGAGATGGTCAACATGATCGTGGCTCAGCGTGCTTATGAGATGAACTCCAAAGCGATCACCACTTCGGATGAGATGCTCCAGCAGGCAAATAACCTGAAACGTTAATCGGAGATTACGAGGTGGGCACGGCTTGTAAATAAAGTGAGGACTACATATGGACTTAAGCGGACTTAGTTCAATTTATACAGATTATATGAAAACAGCTGCCGACAATCAGAATCTTGAGAAACTGAAGGCAGACTGGCAGAAGAAGAGTAAGGGGACAGATGACGAACAGCTGATGGATGCCTGCAAGCAGTTTGAGGCGTATTTTGTGGAGCAGATGTTCAAGGAAATGCAGAAAACAGTACCTGAGGAAGAGTACAGTTCTGCGTCCACCCAGAATATGGTGGGATATTACAGAGACAATATGCTGCAGGAAATGGCAAAGATGTCTACCGAAAACGGCGAGTTGGGACTCGCCCAGATGTTGTACGAACAGATGAAGCTGAATATGTAATAGGGGAAAAGCATTTGGGGCTGCTTGGTATAGCAGCCCTTTTTTGCGCAGAGGCGCAGAGAGGAAGATGCTGCTAACGCAGCCTGCGCCTCGCGCGGCGGGCAGAAGGCAAAAAATGCCTCCTGCCCGATTGCAACCCGCAGAGAGGAAAACGTATGGAGAAAGTGAAGGGGTATGTGGAACATATCATATACCAGAACAGAACAAACGGATATACGGTCATGAATCTGGTGAGCGATGAGGAGGAGATCACCTGTGTCGGAATGTTTCATTCTCTGGAGGCAGGGGAGAATGTTGAGCTGACGGGTGAATACACGGAGCATGCTTTGTACGGCAGACAGTTTAAGGCGGACTCTGTTCGGGTTCTGCCGCCGGAAGATGTAGTCAGTATCCGGAGATATCTGGGATCCGGAGCGATCAAAGGGATCGGGGAAGCGCTTGCGGAACGGATTGTCAAAAAGTTCGGTGAGGACACTTTCCGGATCATGGAGGAGGAACCTGAGCGTCTGGTGGAAGTCAAGGGGATCAGTGAACGGATCGCGCGTCAGATCGCAGAACAGGTGGAAGAGAAAAAGGAACTCAGAGAAGCCATGATCTTTCTGCAGAGATATGGTATCTCCAACACATTGGCGGTAAAGATCTATGACACTTATGGAGCCGGGATGTATGGAATCCTGGAGGAGAACCCGTATCGGCTGGCAGAGGATATCACGGGAGTCGGATTTAAGATTGCGGATGAGATTGCAGCAAAGGTTGGCATCCATACCGATTCGGATTACCGGATCCGCAGCGGTGTTCTGTATGTCCTGCTGCAGGGCGCACAGGAGGGAAATGTATATCTGCCCATGGAACTGCTTCTGCAGAGAGCAGCGGAATTGCTGGGACTTACGGCAGAGCAGATCGAACCGCAGGTCATGAATCTCATGATGGATAAAAAGCTGGTGATCAAAGAAAAGGACGGGCAGAAAGCAATCTATGCCATGTCGTATTACTATGCGGAACTGAACTGTGCCAGGATGCTCCATGATCTGAATGTTTCTATGGGAGAAAGCGGTGGATTGCTGCCCGCGGAGGAACAGAAACTGACGGAACGGATCAGGAAACTGGAGAAACGGCAGCAGATAGAACTTGATGACCTGCAGAGGAAAGCGGTGCTGGAGAGCATCAAAAACGGCCTGCTGATCCTGTCGGGCGGTCCGGGAACGGGCAAGACGACAACGATTAATACGATGATACAGTATTTTGAGGAGGAAGGACAGGATATCCTGCTCGCAGCGCCTACCGGACGCGCGGCAAAGCGCATGACAGAGGCTACGGGGTATGAGGCAAAGACGATTCACCGGCTGTTGGAACTGGGCGGACCGGGTGAGACGGATCACATCAATGCCAAAGTATCGTTTGAGAGGAATGAGGAGAATCCGCTTGAGACGGATGTGCTGATCATTGATGAGATGTCCATGGTGGACATTCATCTGTTCCAGTCACTTTTGAAGGCGGTGACTGTAGGAACAAGACTTATCATGGTGGGAGATGTGGATCAGCTGCCGTCCGTCGGGCCGGGGCAGGTGCTCCGTGATCTGATCGAAAGCGGCTGCTTTCCGGTGATTATGCTGCAAAAGATATTCCGCCAGGCCGGAGAGAGTGATATCGTGGTCAACGCGCATCGGATCCGCCGGGGAGAAGAAATCCGGATGGATAATAAGAGCAGAGACTTTTTCTTCCTGCAGAGAAATGACGTGAATGTCATATATAAGCATATGGTGCAGCTGATCACGGAGAAACTGCCCCGGTATGTGAATGCCACGCCGTTTGATATACAGGTACTGACCCCTATGAGGAAGGGGGCTCTGGGAGTGGAAACATTAAATCAGATCCTCCAGGAGTATGTCAATCCTCCGGCACCCGGAAAGGCGGAACATGACTGCGGGGGAACGCTGTTTCGTCAGGGTGATAAGGTTATGCAGACCAAAAATAATTACCAGCTCGAATGGGAAGTGGTCAGTAAATACGGCATTCCCATCGATAAGGGTCTTGGCGTTTTTAATGGGGATATGGGGACGATCCGGCAGATTGATGAGTATGGCCAGTCAGTGACAGTGGAGTACGATGAGGGAAAGAGAGTGACGTATCCGTTTTCTGCAATGGATGAGGTGGAGCTTGCCTATGCCGTCACGATACACAAATCACAGGGAAGCGAATATCCCGCTGTGATCATGCCGCTCCTGGGAGGTCCCAGAATGCTGATGAACAGAAATCTGCTATATACAGGAGTGACGCGGGCACGGGACTGCGTGACGATCCTCGGCAGTGCGGATACCGTCAGGGATATGATCCGCAACGAGCATGAACAGAAGCGTTTTAGTGGACTGGCGGACCGGATCAGGGAGATTGCAATGTGAGACAATGGGATGAGAAATGTTATTGATGGAGTTACTTTATCCGAGGAGATGTGTGCTCTGTGACAAGGCGCTTCCCGTAGGAGAGGAGGGAGTCTGTGCGGATTGTGCCGGAAAGCTTCGTGTGATCAGGGAACCCTGGTGCTTAAAATGCGGCAAACCTTTGCAGGATGAACGCGAGGAATATTGTGCGGACTGCCGGCAGAGAACGCATGCATTCCTGCAGGGAAGGGCACTGTATGAATACAGGTCGGTAAGCCATTCCATGCTCCGGTTCAAAGCCGGAGGAAGATACGAGTATGGACGGTTTTACGGCCGCAGACTTGCACAGGAGCTGGGAGATACAATCCGCAGCTGGAAGCCGGAATGTATTGTGGCGGTGCCGGTCCATAAGAGCAGATTGCGCAGGCGCGGGTATAACCAGGCGGAGGTGATCGCACTCTCTCTCGGAAGAGAATTGGGGATTCCGGTCGATACGCATCTGATAAAGCGCTCGAAGAAGACGGTTCCACTGAAAAACCTCACATTGGCAGAGAGACAAAATAATTTGAAAAAGGCTTTTAAATTGTGCCGAAATGATGTAAAATTAAAAACGATTATAATCGTTGATGACATTTATACGACGGGGAGTACAATGGATGCTGTGGCGCAGGTCTTAAAGAACGCAGGGATCGAGAGAATCTACTGTGTGTGTGCCGCAATTGGGAAGGCATAGAACTTAGGAGGTATGTGCAGTGGAAGTACGTAATTGCAGAAAATGCGGAAGAATATTCAATTATGTGGCAGGTATGCCTATCTGCCCGATGTGCAGGGAAAAGACCGAGGCAAAATTTCAGGAAGTAAAAGAATACATTCGCGTAAATGAGGGAGCCGGAATTCCTCAGATCGCAGAGGAATGTGACGTGGAGGTTTCTCAGATCCATCAGTGGATCCGTGAGGAGCGCCTGGTGTTTTCGGATAATTCTCCCGTCGGGATTAACTGTGAGAATTGCGGAGCCATGATCAAGACAGGCAGATTCTGCGAGAAGTGCAAGGCGCAGATGATCAATGGATTGAATAATTCGATCAGACAGAAGCCTGTGGAAAAGCCTGCGAAGAAGGATCCGAGAGATAATCCGAAGATGCGCTTCTTGGAGCGATAGGCGGTCATTTTGCAGGCGGCTTTAGAGATTGGCAGGAGACGATTATGCTGAATGAAGAGAAGATCAAGCTGATGACAAGAATGGCAGCTTACGAGGAGAATGAAGGAAAGCGCAGCATGCAGATCGGAAATTATTTCCGGAGCGATTATATCGGCCTTCAGGTCATGAAGTCTGTGATCAGCGCAACGGTTGCGTTTGCGATCGTGATCGCGATGTATATTTTTTATGATTTTGAGTCTGTTATGAAAGAGATTTATCAGGTGGATCTGCTGGCGACAGGGAAACAGATCCTGATTGCATATGTTGTGTTTGTGGGAATCTATGCGGTGATCACTTATGTGATCTATGCATACCGCTATAGCAAAGCGAGGAAAAGCCTGAGGAAATACTATACTCATCTGACAGAATTGTCTCAATTCTATGATGAAATCAGAAGATAGAAGCAATTTCTGAAAGGAATGGTTATGACAAATTTATTGGTAATGAAGGAATGCCTGAAGAGCATCTACGGAAAATATGAGGTGTATATCACGCCTTTGGGCAAATTCTTTCTGTCGCTTATCACTTTTATACTGATAAACGGCAAGCTCGGATACATGACAAAAATAAACAGTCTGGCAGTGGTATTGATCGCAGCCCTTTTATGCTCTTTTCTGCCCATGAATTTTATGGTTGTCATGGCTGCATTATTTATATTGTTGCATCTGTATGCACTTTCACTGGAATGCGCGGTTGTTGCGCTGGCAATCTTCTTGATCATGTTTTTACTGTATTTCCGCTTTGCTCCCAGGGATACGGTTGCGGTGTTGCTGACACCGTTGTGCTGTATGCTCAAAGTACCCTTTGTGGTGCCGCTCTCTATGGGACTGGTCGGCACACCGTCATCAGCGGTTTCGGTGGGCTGCGGAGTGATGATCTACAGTATTATGCAGTATATTTCAGAGAGTGTTACGACTCTGAACACGATGGATGCGGAAAACGCGGTGCAGAAGTACCGCTATGTGGTGGACGGGCTGCTGAACAATAAGACGATGCTGATAACACTGGTTGCCTTTGCGGCAGTGGTGCTTGTGGTCTACTTTGTGAGAAGGCTTCGGGTCGATCATGCATGGACGATTGCCATGGTGGCGGGAGCACTGGTCGGCGTGATCATCCTTCTGACCGGTGACCTGAAATATGACACCAATATTTCGATTATACAGACATTGGTCGGGGCAGTGATATCCCTGGCTATCGTAAAAGTTCTGGAATTTTTTGTATTCAATGTGGATTATTCCCGGACGGAGTATGTCCAGTTTGAGGATGATGAGTATTACTATTATGTGAAGGCTGTGCCTAAGATCACTGTGGCAAAGCCGGCTAAGACAGTGAAGCAGATCACTTCAAAGAGAAGGGGCAGTACGCTTCCTCCCCATGCCGTGAATACAACGGTAAAGAGAAAGAAATAGAAGCAGGCAAGTAGGTTGGATATGGAACAGTTATTGAATCTGGCAGGAACATACCTGAATGGAATGCATATGCCCGCCATAAGATGGACGGATATTGTAGAGATTGTCATACTCTCTTTTTTGGTGTATCAGATGATCCTGTGGATCAAAAATACACATGCATGGTCATTGCTTAAGGGGCTTATTGTCATTCTCGTATTTATCCTGCTCGCAGCTGTTTTCAATATGACAACCATCTTATGGATTGCACAGAATGTGCTGAGTCTGGCGGTCATTGCCATTGTCGTCGTTCTGCAGCCTGAACTGCGCCGTGCACTGGAACAGCTGGGACGAACGAATTTTTTTGCGTCACTTATGCCTTTTGACAATACCAAGAGCAGCAGAGGTCTGTTCTCGGACAAAACCATGCAGGAGATCATCAAGGCCTGCTATGAGATGGGAAAGGTGAGGACGGGAGCGTTGATCGTGATCGAGCAGAATCAGTCACTTGCGCCTTATGAGAGAACGGGAATCGAAGTGGATGCGCTGCTCAGCAGCCAGCTTCTGATCAATATTTTTGAGCATAATACACCGCTTCATGACGGAGCGGTCATTGTCAGGGGAGACAGAGTGGTTTCCGCTACCTGTTACCTTCCCCTGTCGGATAATATGGGACTGAGCAAGGAGCTCGGAACCAGACACCGCGCGGGTGTGGGAATTTCGGAGGTGACGGATTCCCTTACCGTTATCGTGTCGGAGGAGACGGGATATGTCAGCGTGGCATACGAAGGAGAATTGTACCGTAACCTTAATTCACAGGAACTCGGCGAGAAATTGAGGCTGGTACAGAACAAACCGATCGAAGAAAAAAAGAGAAGATTGTGGAAGGGAAGGTCAAAGAATGAAAAAGAAATTGACAGCTAATCTGGGCCTTAAGATCCTGGCAGTCTTGATCTCGGTTGTGATCTGGTTTATCGTGGTGAACATCAATGATCCTGTGGATAAGACAGTATTTAGAAATGTACCGGTTGAGATCCTCAATGCGGATGTGATCACGAATGAGGGAAAAGTATATGAGGTCCTGGACGGGTCGGATACGATTGATGTGACTGTACTGGCAAAACGCAGTATTCTGGATGCTCTTGGCAAAGAGAACATCATCGCCACTGCGGATATGCAGGAACTGAATTTTATGGATACCATGGTGCGCATAAAGCTGAGCACCAACAAATATAATGATAAACTGGAGAGCATCAAATCTTCTTCGGAGAGCCTTAAGGTAAATATAGAGGATCTGAAGAAGCAGCAGTTTGTGATCGCTTCCATGACGACCGGTGAGCCTGCGGATGGATATATCCTCGGCAACATCGGTTCTGACCAGAACCTGATATCGGTATCGGGACCGGAATCCATCATCAGTACGATCGACAGTGCGGCAGTACTCGTAGATGTCACCGGACTGTCACAGGACGTGCGCACGGATGCGTCTGTGCGTCTGTACGATGCGGAAGGCAATCTGATAGAGAATAAGAATATCAGGAAATCGCTTGACCGTGTCAAGGTGAATGTTGAGATCCTGCAGACGAAACGGGTACCGCTTGCGTTCGCATCAATGGGTGTGCCGGCGGATGGATACGCTCTGACGGGAGAGATTGAAAGTAATCCGTCTACGGTGCTGATCGCAGGAAAGAGCAGTACGATCAAAAATATTTCGCAGATAGAAGTGCCGGATACGGAGCTCAATGTTACCGGACAGAACAAGGATATGCTTACCGTGGTGGAAATCAAGAATTATCTGCCTGACGGCGTATCGTTTGCAGACAGCAAGTTTGACGGCAAGGCAAAAGTGACAGTCCATATTGAAAAAGAGGTTACGGACGAGATCACACTGGAACAACGTAATATCTCCATCATTAACCTGCCGGAAGGATCAGTCGGAGAACTGGAAGATACCGACGAGAAGATCACACTTACGGTGAGCGGACTGAAGGAGAATATGGAAGCGCTGCAGGGCGCCCAGATTACAGCAGTCATTGATGTCACCGGCTTTATGGAATCCGGCGGAATGACGGAACTCATGCCCGGTATGTATCATATGCCTGTGACGGTGCAGCTGCCTGACGGAGTGAGACCGGATCAGGATATGACAATGAAAGTGGTGATCAAAAAGCAGGAGAGCCACAACAATAATGAGGAATAAAGAAAACGCAGAAAGGAAACCGGAATAAAAAAATGGCGAGATTATTTGGGACAGATGGTGTGAGAGGCGTTGCAAACGAGGAGCTGACACCGCTTCTGGCAATGCAGTTAGGACAGGCGGGGGCTTATGTGCTTGCAAAGGAGAATCAGCACAAGCCGACGATCATGGTCGGGTGCGATACACGTATTTCGGGTGATATGCTGGCGAATGCATTGATGGCAGGCGTCTGCTCGGTCGGAGCAAATGCGGTGTATGTCGGAGTGGTTCCCACACCGGCAGTGGCATATCTGACGAAAAAGTATAAAGTGGATGCGGGAGTCGTGATCTCAGCTTCCCATAACCCGGTGGAGTTTAACGGAATCAAATTTTTTGACGGGAACGGCTACAAGCTTCCCGATGCGGTGGAGGATGAAATCGAGGCGCTTGTCAAGAGCGGTATGGATGGTGTGAAATTTCCGATCGGTTCCGGTGTGGGCAAGATCAAATACCGTACCGATGCCAGAGAGGAATACATCAATCATGCGATCCAGGCGGTGAACGTGGATCTGAGCGAGTTGAAGATTGTTGTGGACTGCGCCGAGGGCGCTTCCTTCTACACTTCCGTGGAAGCGATGAAGGAACTGGGGGCTGAGGTGATCGCGATCCACAATAATCCGGACGGAACAAATATCAATGCAAACTGCGGCTCCACCCATATGGAGGAGCTGAAGGCAAGAGTCGTATACGAGAAGGCCAACATCGGTCTTGCGTTTGACGGAGATGCGGACAGACTGCTGGCGGTGGATGAGAACGGCAAGCTGGTGGACGGCGACCAGATCATGGCGATTGTCGGTAATTACATGAAGTCACAGGGCAAATTAAAGCTTGATACTATTGTGGTCACGGTGATGAGTAATCTCGGCTTCTTCCTGATGGCGGAGAAGAACGGGATCACGGCGGAACAGACAAAAGTAGGCGACCGTTATGTGCTGGAGAGGATGAGAGAGATCGGGGCAAGTCTCGGCGGAGAACAGTCCGGACATGTGATCTTCCTGGATGAGAACACAACGGGAGACGGACTGCTCAGTGCGCTTCATCTGCTGCAGGTGCTTGTTGAGACGGGCAAGCCGCTGTCAGAGCTTGCAGAGGTCATGGAGGTGCTTCCGCAGGCGCTTGTGAATGCCAAAGTGCCGAACCATAAGAAGGACAGTTATATGGAGTATCCCGAGATTGCGGATGCCATAGCGAAGCTGAATGATAAATTTGCCGGAGAGGGCAGAGTGCTGATCCGTCCTTCCGGAACAGAGCCGCTCGTGCGTGTCATGATCGAGGGAAAAGATCAGAAACTGATTGAGGCGGAAGCGAAAAAACTGGCAGAGCTGATCCAGAATTGTATGCTTTAGTCCGCGGTGGGAATTGCCGCAGATCAGGATTCATTTCCCTTGAGATATGCCGGATTAGATGTTATAATATAGTAAATGCACAAGAAGTATTGGGATTCGGTCACTATATCATATAAATGGAGGTATTGCGATGGTAAGCCAGAAGGTAGTAATTAAAAACCCAACAGGACTACACCTAAGACCCGCTGGTATCCTATGTAAAGAGGCAATGCAGTTTAAATCATTGATAACATTTACATTTAGAGAGAATACCGCAAATGCGAAGAGCGTATTAAGCGTGCTCGGAGCATGTGTAAAATGCGGTGATGAAGTGGAATTTGTCTGTGAGGGAGAGGATGAGGAGGAAGCTCTGAAAGCTCTTGTCGCAGCGATTGAAAGCGGTCTTGGTGAATAGAATTCCGAATAAAAGCGTTTTCAGCCCATCTCTCTTAGATGGGCTGTTTTTGCGCGGAGGCGCGGGATGTGTTAGAGAAAGGGGAAAGAGAGAATGCTAAACTATAAGCGTTATCAGAGGAATCCGGTAGTACATTATCCGGAGAGAGAATGGCCGAACAAGGAGATCGGGAAGGCTCCTGTCTGGTGCAGTGTGGACTTGAGGGATGGCAATCAGGCTTTGATCGATCCTATGCTGGTGGATGAGAAGATCGAGATGTTCCAGTATCTGATCAAGCTTGGCTTTAAGGAGATTGAGATCGGTTTTCCGGCGGCAAGCCAGATCGAATATGATTTTCTGCGTCAGCTGGTGGATCGCAAACTGATCCCTTCGGATGTGAAGGTTCAGGTGCTGACACAGTGCCGTGAGGAGCAGATTGCCCGCACGTTTGAATCCATTCAGGGATGTGAACAGGCAATCGTACATATTTATAATTCCACGTCTACGTTACAGAGAGATGTCGTGTTCGGCATGGACAGAGAGCAGATCAAGGGAATTGCGATCCAGGGGACAAAATGGGTGAAGGAACAGGCGGCAAAATTCCCGGGTAAGATTATTCTTGAGTACTCCCCGGAGAGCTTCACGGGAACGGAACTTGATTTTGCGCTGGATATCTGTACTGCTGTGCAGAAGGAGTGGGGAGCCACAAAGGAAAATCCCATCATCATCAACCTTCCCTCCACGGTGGAGATGAACACACCGAATGTATATGCGGATCAGATCGAGTGGATGAATAAACATTTTGAGGACAGGGAAAGCATTATCCTGAGTGTGCATCCCCACAATGACAGAGGAACCGGTGTCGCTTCTGCCGAGCTCGCAATGCTGGCAGGGGCCGAGAGAGTGGAAGGAACACTGTTCGGCAACGGAGAGAGAACGGGAAATGTAGATGTCCTGAATATCGCATACAATATGTTCTCACAGGGAATTGATCCGCAGCTCGCAATTGAGCATGTGAACGAATCCATTGAGATCTATGAGAGGTGTTGCAAGATCCCGATCCATCCGAGACATCCTTATGCGGGCAAGCTTGTGTTTACCGCATTCTCCGGATCCCATCAGGATGCGATCAACAAGGGAGTCAAGGCGATGAAAGAGAGAGGCGGCGAGATCTGGCAGGTGCCGTATCTTCCCATTGATCCGGCAGATATCGGCAGAGAATATGAGCCGATTGTCCGCATCAATTCCCAGTCGGGAAAAGGCGGTGTCGCCTTTATCATGGATACTTACTTCGGCTTCAAGCTGCCCAAGGCAATGCACAAGGAATTTGCCAATATCATTCAGGACATATCGGAAAAGCAGGGTGAGGTATCGCCGGATCAGATCATGGAACAGTTCAGGGAGGAATATCTTGAGAGGAAAGAGCCGATCCACTTCCGCCGTCTGAATGTCATTGATCTGTCCACAGAGGTCAAGTCCGAGTTTGACACGAAAGTACACGTCATCTATACGAACCATGGCATCGAGAATTCCTTTGAGGCAGTCGGAAACGGTCCTATCGATGCGGTGAAGCGCGGTATCCAGGAGGCGCTGGATGTGCGGATCAAGGTGCTTGACTATGAGGAGCACGCGCTGCAGAGCGGTTCCAATTCCCAGGCGGCGGCATACATCCACCTGCTTGATTCGGATACCGGCAGAGTGACCTACGGTGTGGGCGTCAGCTCCAATATTACGAGAGCTTCCATCCGGGCAATGTTCTCGGCGATTAACAGACTGGGACTTGGGGAAAACTAATAACATAAAACATGTTTCGTGAAGTTTCTTGTGTCACAATTAAAGAATCAGGAGGAATCCATGAAAAAGATTATTGTAACGGGCTGTAACGGACAGCTGGGAAGAGCGATCAATCACGTACTTACAGATCAGAAAGAATATGATCTGGTGAATACGGATGTACCGGAGTTGGATATAACTGATATTGATAAGGTGATGGAGCTGGCGAGGGAAGTGAAACCTTATGCCATCATCAACTGTGCGGCAATGACAAACGTAAATGCCTGTGAGACGGAGCGTGATGCGGCTTTCCGTATCAATGCGATCGGACCCAGGAATCTGAGCATTGCAGCTGCGGAGACAGGCGCAAAGATGTTCCAGATTTCCACGGATTATGTCTTCTCCGGAAGCGAGAATAAGAGATACCGGGAGTATGATCGGGTAAATCCGATGAGCGTTTACGGTACATCCAAGCTCCAGGGTGAATATATGGTTAAGGATTTTGCCGGGAAATATTTCATCCTGCGGACGGCATGGATGTATGGTGAGGGAAACAACTTTGTCAAAACCATGCTGCGTCTGGCAGAGACACGCGATACCGTGACGGTCGTAAAGGATCAGTTTGGAACGCCGACGTATTCCATGGAACTGGCGAGAGCGATTGCTTACCTCCTTCCGACAGATAACTATGGCGTATTCCATGCAACCTGCGAAGGAGAGTGCAGCTGGGCTGATTTTGCCACAGAGATCTTCCGCCTGGCCGGAAAGAGCACGAAGGTACAGGGTGTGACCACCGAGGAATATGATAAGATTGCACCGGGGCAGGCGCACAGACCGGCATTTTCGGTGCTTGATAATTATATGTTTGACATGACCACGGACTTTAAATTCAAACCGTGGGAGGAAGCGATACCGGAATATATCAAAACACTCGTATAACAGGCAGCTTGACCGAGCATGATATGTATCGAAACAGATATTATGACAGCATTCTGTGAAACGGAGGGATATTGTGGGAGCAGATGCGAGAATGATCATGGAGTCGGCAGAGCGGATCAGGGATCAGATCATTACTGACCGCAGGGAATTACACAGACATCCCGAGACGGGAGCGTGTCTGCCGAAGACGAAAGAGTATGTGAAGGAGTGCCTTGCCGGGATGGGATATGAGCCTGTCGAGATCTGCGAGAGCGGAATCGTGGCAACCATCACTGGGAAAGACAGTGGCAGATGCGTGCTGTTGCGCGCCGATATGGACGCGTTGAAGGTAAAGGAGCGGACAGAACTTCCTTTTCAGTCGGAGAATGACAATATGCATGCCTGTGGTCATGATATGCATGCAGCTATGCTGCTCGGTGCCGCGAGGATCCTGAGAGAGCATCAGAGCAGTCTGAACGGTACAGTGAAGCTTGTGTTCCAACCGGATGAGGAAGGATTTACCGGCGCCAAGACGATGCTGGCAGCAGGCGTTCTGGAGAATCCGAAGCCGGATATCGGGATAGCGCTTCATGTGAATTCGGGGACACCCTCAGGACTTGTGCTCTGCGGTAAAGGTACTTTTATGGCGGGCTGTACTCTCTTCAGGATCACGGTGAAGGGAGTGGGATGCCACGGCGCCATGCCGGAAACGGGAGTGGATCCCATCAATATCGCGGCTCATGTTTATCTGTCCGTGCAGGAGATCGTATCGAGGGAGATTGCAGCCAAAAGTCCCGCGGTCGTCACAATCGGAAAGTTTGTGGGCGGAGATGCCCCCAATATTATTCCGCAGCAGGTAATCATGGAAGGGACGATCCGGACCTTTGACAGAGAGCTGACAGCACAGATCATGAAGCGGATCGGAGAGATTGCAAAGAGCACCGCAGAGGCATTCCGCGGGGAAGCGTCGTTGGAAGAGATCTCATCGGCACCGCCGCTTGTTAATGATCCGGAATTGATGACACAGATGTCAGGATATGTGGCAGAGTTGTTCGGCGCAGAATCCACATTTCTCTTGGAGGGCGGAGGTATGGGATCGGAAGATTTCGCTTCCTACACATATGAACTGCCCTGCGCATATATGCTGCTTGGTGCCGGAACGGCACAGGAAAACGCCCTTTACGGGAAACCCATGCACAACGAAAAGGTTGTGTTCAATGAGGATATCCTCGCAAAAGGCGCTGCAATTCACGCATATTGTGCCATGAAATGGCTGGAAGCAGCAATCTGATCGGGATCAGATTGCCGAATAACGCATCAAATAACACGTTTAAAATAAGCGATCGTCTTGTCAAGACCTTCGTCCAACATCACCTTGGGTTCCCACCCAAGGTGTTCTTTTGCCAGATCAATGACAGGTTTACGCTGCAGAGGATCATCTGACGGCAGAGGCTGATAGATCAGCTTTGATTTGGAACCTGTCTTCTCGACAATTTTTTCCGCGAGCTGTTTGATTGTAAATTCACCGGGGTTGCCCAGATTACATGGACCGGTAAAATCAGCGGGTGAGGCCATCAGCCGCACCATACCCTCGATCAGGTCATCCACATAGCAGAAGCTTCTTGTCTGGGAGCCATCTCCGTAGATGGTGATATCTTCTCCCTTCAACGCCTGGACGATAAAATTGGATACCACACGTCCGTCCAGAGGATTCATCCTCGGACCATAGGTGTTGAAGATCCGCATAACCTTGATCTCGATGCCATGCATCCTCTTGTAGTCAAAGAACAGCGTCTCCGCCACACGTTTCCCTTCATCGTAGCAGGAACGGATTCCGATGGGATTCACACAGCCACGGTAGCTCTCGGGCTGGGGATGGATCTCCGGATCGCCGTATACCTCACTGGTGCTGGCCTGCAGAATGCGGGCATGCACACGCTTGGCGAGTCCCAGCATATTCAGTGCGCCATATACGCTCGTCTTTGTGGTCTTGACGGGATTGGACTGATAGTGGACAGGGCTTGCCGGGCAGGCAAGGTTGTAGATCTGATCCACTTCCACATAAAGGGGTTCCGTCACGTCATGGCGGATGAATTCAAAATAAGGATTTGTCATCAGGTGACGGATGTTATCTTTGCTTCCGGTATAGAGATTGTCCACACAGATGACGTCATTGCCGTCCTGAAGCAGGCGCTCACACAGATGAGAGCCAAGGAATCCGGCGCCGCCGGTTACTAATACACGATTCATATCAATACCTCAAATCTTTTATTTCCTGATCATAAAGAATTATGCAAATAAATTGTACTTCAGAATGCAGTAGATTGCGCGGAAAGCGTCTTTGATGCCGATTTTTTTGCCTTCGCTGTAGGAGCGGGGATAATAGGAGATGGGCATCTCATAGATGCGGCAGCGCTTCTTTGCGACCTTGGCAGTGATCTCGGGCTCAAAGCCGAAGCGCTTCTCCTGAATCGTAATCGACTGGATCAGCTCTCTACGGAACATCTTGTAGCACGTTTCCATATCCGTCAGCCCCAGATCCGTAAACAGATTGGAGACAAAGGTTAGGAATTTGTTGCCGAAGGTGTGATAAAAGCCTTCAATCATGTAGGCTTCTCCCCGGGCATAGCGGGAACCGTATACCACATCCGCATCCCTGCGCCCTGTGATGAACGGCTGGATCAGACGGACGAAATCCTTGGGATCGTATTCCATATCGGCATCCTGAATGACTACCACATCGCCGGTAGCAGCCTGAAAGCCTTTGGCGAGCGCAGCGCCCTTGCCCTGATTCACTTTGTGGAAGAGCAGGCGGTCAATCTTGCTCCGAAGCTCTCCCTGCAGCAGATCCCTTGTGCCGTCTGTGGAACAGTCATCCACCACGATGATCTCCGTGTGCGGGATGCCGCAGTCGCGCACGGCATCAAGGATTGTCTCGATGGTGTCCTTTTCGTTGTAGCAGGGGATTACGACTGATAAGACAATGTCGTCTAATGTTTTTTCCATAGTGTACTCCTTTGTCCTGTATTCTTTATAAACGATCGTAAACAATATTACTGACAAATCATTTTATCACAGAATCATGTTTAAATTCAACAAGATAGAGAAAAAAACACGCAAAATAAAGGTGTTTTATTGAAAACCGGGACAAGATATATTATAATCAAAACATACGTTATACAATCCGAAAAAGGAGAAGAAAGAAAAGATGAAGATAGCAGTGGCAGGTACAGGTTACGTGGGACTGGTGACGGGAGTGTGTCTTGCGGAGCACGGACATACGGTAACCTGTGTCGATGTGGACGAAAACAAGGTAAAGATGATGGAGAGCGGGAAATCTCCGATTTATGAGCCCGGTCTTGAAGAACTGATGGTAAAGAATATGGATCACCTGTATTTTACCACGGATTATCAGAAGGCATACGTGGATGCGGACGTGATCATTATTGCGGTGGGAACGCCGGAGAAGAAGGACGGCTCCGCAAATCTTGCATTTGTGTTTGGCGTGGCGGCTCAGATCGCAGCCAGCATCAGCAAGGAGTGTGTGGTCATCGTGAAGTCTACCGTGCCGATCGGAACGAATGATGAGGTGGAGCGTATCCTGAATGAGAATCCGAAAGAGCTGAAGGTTCATGTGGCATCCAATCCGGAGTTCCTGGCACAGGGCACAGCCGTTCCGGATACCATGCATGCGTCCCGTATCGTGCTGGGTGTGAATGATGATTTCGCCAAAGAGAAGCTGCAGGAGATGTATAAGGATTTTGATGCGCCGGTCATGACATGTAACCGCAGAAGCGCTGAGATGATTAAGTATGCATCCAACGATTTCCTGGCGTTGAAGATTTCTTATATGAACGAGATTGCTAATCTCTGTGAGGCGATCGGGGCTGATGTCGAGGAAGTTGCAAAGGGAATGGGATTTGACGAGAGGATCGGTAACCGCTTCCTGCATGCGGGAATCGGCTACGGTGGTTCCTGCTTCCCCAAGGATACCAAGGCGCTCCATTATCTGTCCGCACAGAACGGCTGTGAGATGATGACGGTAAAGGCGGCGATTGAGGTCAATGCCAACCAGAAATATAAGCTTTCCAAGAAGGCAAGAAAGTATTATCCGGATTATAACGGACTCACGATCGCCGTGCTGGGACTGACCTTCAAACCGGGCACCGATGATCTGCGCGAGGCGCCTTCGCTTGTGAATGTGCCGGTATTCCTCGAGGACGGCGCCAATGTCAAGGCTTGGGATCCGGTCGGTGTGGAGAACTTCAAAAAGAGGATTCCGGACGAGCATATCACGTATTGCGACACCGTGGAAGAGACGTTGAAGGATGCGGACATCTGCTTCATCTTTACAGAGTGGAAAGAAGTGAAAGAGCTCGACCTGAACAAATACGCCGAGCTGATGAAGACACCGATCGTTATGGACGGGCGTAACTGCTACAAGATGTCGGATGTAAAGAATGCGAAGATTCTGTACGAGAGCATCGGACGCGAGATCGTAGACAACAGACAGTAAACTGACAAAACGGAAAGGGTTGCTGCACGCTACAGCAACCCTTTTTTGAATTAAAAAAATTTTCTGATACGAAAGCAATCGACTACGTCTCAAAGTGTCAAGTGTCTGCAGCATTTTCGGAAGAACGATGTTCGATAGCAGGGCGTCTGCGGAACTCGC
>CAMGRE010000016.1 GCA_946061355.1 uncultured bacterium
TCTTTCATTGCCTTTTTAAAAGAATGGATAAACATGCAGACCGTGGTCGTCACTGCCAGCGTATCTGCCACCGGTTCCGCCAGAAATACGGCAAATACCTTATTTTCAAAAAACATCGGCAGAATATAGATCAGCGGGATCAACAAAATGATCTTCCGAAGGATCGCCAGGAACAGCGAAGCTTTGGCATTGCCGAGCGCCAGGAACGTCTGCTGGCAGGCAAGCTGGGCTCCCATGAGGCATGCCGTCGCCATGTAGATCCGCAGCGCCCATGAGGAATACTGAATTAAATCGCGGTTGTCGGTAAAGAGCCTCGCCGGAAGGGACGGAACCGCCATGCACACCGCCCACAGCAGTGTAGAGTAGATCAGGGCGACAGCCAGTGTGAGTCCGAACGCCTTTTTGACACGCTCCGGATTCCTCGCCCCATAATTAAAGCTCACGATCGGCTGCATGCCCTGTGTCAACCCCTGCATGGGCAACATGGAAAACTGCATCATGCTGGTGAGAATCGTCATGGAACCCACCGCGATATTTCCGCCGTATTTGAGCAGAGAGGTGTTAAAGCAGACGCCGAGCACACTCTCCGTTGACTGCATGATGAAGGGTGAAACTCCCAGTGCAAACACCGGCAGGATTGCTCCGGGCCGCAACCTCAGATATTTTTTCCTGATCTTAAGTATGGTCCGGTTTCCGGTCAGGAAACGCAGCACCCACATCGCCGAGACCGCCTGGGACAGGATCGTCGCAAGCGCTGCTCCGCGCACACCCATATGGAGCACATAGATAAAAAACGGATCCAGTATGATGTTGAGCACCGCACCGATGAGCACCGTCCTCATGCTGACCGTGCTGAAGCCCTGCGAGGAGATAAACATGTTCAGTCCGAGAGAGATCTGCACAAAGATTGTTCCCAACAGATAAATCTTCATATAGGAAAGAGCAAACGGGAGCGTCTCCGCGCTGGCTCCGAACACAAGCAGGATATCCTCGCAGAAAATGCGGAATCCCACTGTCAGCAGGAGCGCCAGACAGATGATCGCTGTCACGCAGTTGCCGAGCGTCTCCTCCGCCTTGTCCTTCTCACCTTTTCCCAAAAAGATCGAAGCCCTCGGCGCACCGCCGTAACCGACCAGCGCCGCGAATGCGGAGATCAGCATAATAACGGGCAGTGACACGCCCATGCCGGTCAGTGCCAATGCCCCGTTCTCCTTCATATGTCCGATGTACATCCGGTCCACCAGATTATACAGCAGATTGATAATCTGCGCCGTAATCGCCGGAAGTGCAAGCTGAAACAGGAGTGGGCCGACCTTTTTGGTCGCAAGCTCCGTTTCTTTACTGCTCTGTTGTACCTTTTCCATCATTTCTCCTTCTTATGATACACGGATTGCTCCATGCCTCGCACTCCTGCCGTCAGATGTGAAGTATGCTGGTCGCAAAACTAAAATATACCAGCAGTGAGATCGCATCCACGATCGTCGTAATAAAAGGACTCGCCATCACCGCCGGGTCAAAACCAAACTGCTTGGCAAGCATCGGCAGGATACAGCCCACAATCTTGGCAACCGTGATCGTTGTAAGCAGCGTCAGGCAGACTACAATTGCCACCTGCAGCCCCACCTTGTCAAAAATCATCAGTTTGGCAAAATTGATCACGGCGAGCGTCGCGCCGCAGACCACCGCCACTCTGGCTTCCTTCCAGATCACCCGGAAGATATCTCCGATCCCGATCTCATTCAGGGAAAGGCTTCGGATCACGCTGACATTCGCCTGTCCTCCGGCATTCCCGCCGCTGTCCATCAGCATCGGGATAAACGCCGTCAGCACGACACACGAACTGAGGGAATCCTCAAAGGATGTGATGATCCCTCCCGTAAAGGTTGCCGAGATCATCAACAGCAACAACCACGGAATCCTCTTTTTCCACGTCTCAAAGACGCCCTCTTTCATATATGGCTTATCGGTAGGGACGATCGCAGCCATTTTCTCAAAGTCTTCTGTCGCCTCTTCTTCCATGATGTCCATGATATCATCGACCGTGATGATACCGACCAGTCTGTTCTCGTTATCCACGACCGGCATGGAAGTAAAGCCGTATTTCTGGAACTGTCTGGCAACCTCCTCCTGATCCATCAGGGTATGCAGGGAAATGACATTCTCATGCATGAAATCGCCGACCACATCATCCAGATCCTTGATCAACAGATAGCGAAGCGCAACGGTTCCCACAAGCCTGCGCTCGTTATCCAGCACATAACAGATATTGATCGTCTCGCTGTCCACGCCGACCTTACGGATGCGCTCCAGCGCGTCTTTGACGGTGTAATCCTCCTTCAGATCCACATACTCGACCGTCATGATACTTCCGGCAGAGTCATCCGGATAGCGCAGCAGGTGATTAACGTCACGCCTTGTCTCCTGGCTGGCATTGGCAAGCAGCTTCTTTACGATATTTGCCGGCATCTCCTCCAGAAGGTCCGTCGCATCGTCGGCCTGCAGATTATCGATGATGCCCGCGGCATCCTTGTCGGAAAGCGTCATGATGACGAAATGCTGATTGTCCACATCCAGATAGGAAAAAACATTGGCAGCCTGGGATTTCGGCAGAATGCGGAACACCTTCAGAAGATCTTCTTTCTCCTCCAGACTCTCAAGGAAAGCTGCCACATCGGCATCGTTTTCTTCTGCCAGGCGCTGGCGAAGTCTCGTGTACTTCTTTGCGTCCAGCAGTTCACTTAACTCTTCGAATTCATTAAGCTCTTCCATCGCAATTCTCCTTTATGATATGTGATTTTTATGCTCCGACTGGGGAGAGGAACGTCATTCACGCTGCCCGCATGTGAACTTTGCTTCATAAAAACCACCACCTTTCAGAGAAATGCTTTGATTTCCGGTTACTTTTTATACATAAAAAATATACTAACTTTGACCGCCTTTGTCAACAAAATACACGTCTCCTGTCTTCTCGATCACAGCCTTGGCACCGGTCGCCTCCGTGACCTCTTTTTGCAGGATTTCCTCTCTGTCAGAGGCGAGCGTGACACGGAATCTGACCACATCCGT
Source organism: uncultured bacterium (assembly GCA_946061355.1). Taxonomy (GTDB): domain Bacteria; phylum Bacillota; class Clostridia; order Lachnospirales; family Lachnospiraceae; genus VSOB01. Next base: position 3,067 of record CAMGRE010000016.1, read on the forward strand.
GTACTCGGTTTCTTCCACCGTAATGTCCCTTTTGGCAAAGATATACTGGAGCTTGCCCGTCATGGTGTAATCCGCCGTGATCGCGTAACTCACACCGTAACGCATGGTGACGATCTCACAGTCATTCAGTCCTTCCTGCAATGACTGGGTATAGGCTCTCGCCAGCCCGCCCGTGCCGAGCAGCACTCCGCCGAAATATCTGGTCACGACGGCGGCAACATTCGTGATCCCTGCGCCCTTTAACACCTCAAGCATGGGACGTCCCGCCGTGCCCGACGGCTCCCCGTCGTCGCTGCAGCGCTCCAGCTCTGATTTCTTACCTATGATAAATGCAAAGCAATTATGCCTCGCCGCGTAATGTTCTTTTCTGATCTTTTCGATAAAGGCAAGCGCCTCTTCCTCGGACTGTACCGGCATGAGGGATGCGATGAACCGCGACTTCTTTTCCACGATCTCTCCCTGCCCCGGTCCCGTGATCACCCGGTAGCTCTCCGGATACTGATTCTGTGCCATTTTATTATCTCCGTACCTCTTGTTTCCACTCTTTAAAGGATAACAGGAACAGGGTCAAAAAGCAAAGAATTTTTCCACCAAAGGGATGGTAAAACACCAAAAACAACGGAATTGGAATATTTTTGTAAAAAAGCGTAAAGAATTCTTAAAGATAAAAGCCTTTATTTACGATTGCAGTTTTGGTATAATACTGAAAGGTGTTGCTAAATGGATTTGCGAATGATACTGCAAACAGAATAAACAGTACCATTGCTTTTTAGATACCGCCAAAGGAGGCATACTATATGAATTACGGAAAGAAGGGAATCCGCAGGAAGCAGAAGGCGCTCCACTCAACTTCTGTGAAATGGGGACGGAAATTCTCCCTTATCATAACGAAACTGATGCTCGCCGGCCTGTTGGGTGTCGCAGTGGTCGGTGCAAGCGCAGGTCTCGGTGTCTTTAAAGGAATCTTAAGTTCCGCGCCTGATATTTCGCATATTGACGTGTCGCCGTCCGGCTTTTCCACCTTCGTCTACGACTCAGAGGGACATGAGCTGACAAAGCTGGTGGCGGCAGACTCAAACCGTATCCCGGTAAGCATGGAACAGATCCCGGAGGACCTCGCCCATGCGTTTGTCGCCATCGAGGATGAGCGTTTCTACGAGCACAACGGCATCGACATCAAGGGTATCATCCGTGCCGGTGTGATCGCCATCAAGAACCGCGATCTCTCCCAGGGCGCCAGTACCATCACGCAGCAGCTTCTGAAAAACAATGTATTTGACGGTTGGACGAGTGAGACCACGATCGAGAAAATCAAGCGTAAACTGCAGGAGCAGTATCTTGCCCTCGAGCTCGAGAAGGTGATGGACAAAGATAAGATTCTGGAAAATTATATGAACACGATCAACCTGGGGCAGAATACACTCGGCGTGCAGGCCGCTTCCCTGCGCTATTTTAACAAGCCGGTGTATCAGCTGAACCTGTCTGAGTGTGCCGTGATCGCGGCCATCACCCAGAATCCTTCCAAATATAATCCAATCTCCCATCCGGAAGACAATGCCGAGCGGCGCGGCAAAGTGCTCTCGCACATGCTGGAACAGGGTTATATCACACAGGATGAATATGATGAAGCGGTGGCGGACGACGTCTATTCCCGCATTCAGGTCGTGAATCAGGAGGTGGAGGAAGACTCTGTCTATACATACTTTGTGGATGCATTGACAGATGATATTCTGAATGACCTTGTGAATGTTGCGGGCTACAATGAGACACAGGCATACAACCTGCTGTATAGCGGAGGCTTGAGCATTTATTCCACTCAGGATTCCGCCATCCAGAAAATCTGTGATGAGGCCTTTTCCAACGAGGACAACTTCCCTTCAGACACCAAGTGGTATCTGAATTACGAACTCTCAATAGAAAAGCCGAACGGAGATGTTGAGAATTTCAGTTCCGAGATGTTCAAATCTTACTTCAAACAGGAAAAAAGTTCCTTCAATATGCTCTTCTCCTCCCAGGAGGATGCATATGAGGCGATTGATACTTATAAAGAATCCGTTATGGAAGACGGCGATACCGAGATCGGGGAAAAGATTTCCCTGACTCCCCAGCCACAGGTTTCCATCACGGTAGAAGATCAGAGCACAGGCTATGTCGTTGCCATGGTGGGCGGCAGAGGCGCCAAGGAAGCCAGCCGTACCCTAAACCGTGCGACCGACACGATGCGTCAGCCGGGTTCCACCTTCAAGGTAGTATCCACCTACGCTCCCGCACTGGACAGTGCAGGGCTGACTCTGGCGGATGTGCAGAACGATGCGCCCTATAACTATGCGGACGGCCGTCCCGTATCCAACTGGTACGGCAACAGCTACCGGGGATTATGTTCCCTGAGAGACGGTATCAGGGATTCCCTGAATATCGTGGCAGTCAAGACGCTGACCGACATCACCCCGCAGCTCGGCTATGATTACCTGCTCAACTTTGGCTTCACAACTCTTGTGGACCGCATGGAGATCAACGGACAGATTTACTCCGATATCCAGCAGTCTCTGGCTCTGGGCGGTATCACCAAAGGCGTTACGAATGAAGAATTGAATGCAGCCTACGCTGCGATTGCAAACAACGGAACCTACATCAAACCTACCCTCTACACAAAAGTGGTGGATCACGACGGCAAGGTGATCCTCGACAACTCCAAACCCACAAGTCATCAGGTAATCAAGGAGACAACCGCATTCCTGCTCACCGATGCCATGGAGGATGTTGTCACGTCCGGTACCGGCGGTTCTGTAAACTTCGGCAACATGGCGATCGCCGGAAAGACGGGAACCACTTCCGATTACAATGACGTATGGTTCGCAGGATACACTCCTTACTATACCGCAACCACCTGGGCAGGCTTCGACAATAATGCCAAGCTTGCCGGAGCGGAAAAGAATCTTGCCAAAGTACTGTGGCGAGCCGTGATGTCAAAGATCCACGAAGAACTGCCCAACCAGTCCTTCAACCGGCCTGCAGGCATTGTGAGCGCCACCGTCTGCAGCAAATCCGGCAAGCTGCCGATCTCCGGCATATGCGATGCCACTCTGAAGACAGAATACTTTGCGGAAGGAACCGTTCCGACAGACAGCTGCAACATCCATTACTCCGGTATGGTCTGCGCTTACTCCATGCTGCCCGCTACCGATGAATGTCCTTTCAAGGTTCCCGGCACACTGGAACTCAATCCGGACGACCTGAAAGAAAATGACGCTTCCGGAAATGCGGTCGATCCCGCAAATGATCCGTTACAGACCGGCACAGCACCCGGCATGAGCGAAAATATTCAGAAATGTCCGCACGATGCAGCATTCTTCGTGCAGCCTAATGCGGATGCCCTGATCGAGCAGCAACGTCTGGAGATGCAGATGAATGCACTTCAGAACGGCATTACACTGCCTGATGCAGTTACGGATCCTTCCGCAGAAGGTTCTGCTTCCACGGCGGATCCGATTCTCACACAGCCGATCACGGGTGTTACACCACAGTAATCATCTCAGTATTCTATTCCCGGTCTTGCCGCCACCCCTTCTCTGTAAGGGTGGCGGACGCACCGGATTTCTGAAACATAATCACTGTATCCAAGCAATTCCTCAGAAGGTTCCCTTCCTGTCAGAATGATTTCACAATCAATTTCAGCAGTCGCTTCTTCCATTTCCTGTGATGCACTTTCTGCTCTTTTTGTCTTGCCATACGCGAGAATGTGCTGCAATCGTTCCATATCCACGAGTCCATAGCGCACCGCATGCGTAATCTCATCGAGCACGACAAAGTCTGCGCTGCCGCTTCCGAGCAGCATATCAATCTCCTGCAGCATCCTGTTATGGATTTCGGTCAGCTTGCGCTTCTGCTCCTCACTCATTCCGGAGAAAAAACCGAAATCTTCATTACTTCGCAACACTTTCACACAGGAAATCTCATTCAATATCCTCACTTCTCCTGTCTGTCTGCCCTTCATGAACTGCACAAATATGACGTTTCTGTCATTTCCCGCCGCCCGAACGGCGGCACCGACGGCGGCTGTCGTCTTTCCTTTTCCTTCTCCGCAATATAACTGTATCATGTTACGACTCTCTTTCTGTGTTTTTTTCTCTCCCGGCGCGTTGCTCACACCATCACGGATTATTTGAAAATCTGCTGCCGTTCTTCCGGTTCGGACAGGTCACCGACGGGCAGGCATCGCACAGATGCCTGTCTTTCCTGTCCTTCCCCAATACCGCGATAAATACAACGCTCTTCTGCGGTGTGAGCACATATGATGTGTTGCAGGAAACTGCAGGAGAATCGGCGGCATCTGCTTCCCGGCTGCACTCCATACCAATGCTGCTGCCATCGTCAGCCCCGCCGCTCTCTCCACTGCCCGCTGCCCGGATACGTTCCAGAATTCCGGCATTCTCCGACAGCGGAAGTTCCCCATTCCCCGGAAAAATATACCGCTGTACGAACAGCCCCGTATTTTCCCGGAGCAGTTCATCCACGATATCATATGCCTTTTGCAGCAAGACACTGCCAAGACACTCCAGCATATATGCGCCCGACACATCGTCGCTACTGCTGCATCTCTCCTGCAATCTGTCAATCCCCGGTCCCAGCGTGACCGCGCAATATGCGGGCTGTCCCTCCATATACCGGCAACCTGCGCCGCTTTGATCCGTGACCGGCGTCTCCCTGCCATCTGCCGCTGCACGATCCCCGTCCGCCTCCCACGCCACATCAATCTGCGTCTCGATAAGCGGCAGAAGCGCCCGGTACATCTCCTGAAATTCAGGGAAAGCCCCGCAGTCAAAATGCCAGTTCTCCGCCGCTGCAAGCAGTTCTTCCCGATTCAGTTGAATGTCCGGACGCTCCGTTATCCTCATATTTTTATTCCTCACTGATACGCCCTGAGCGCCCGCATGGCGTTCAGGATCGCGATCACTGCCACTCCGACATCGGCGAACACTGCCGCCCACATGGACGCAAGCCCGAGTGCCGCCAGCAGGAGCACCAGCAGCTTCACCCCGATCGCAAACACTATGTTCTGCTTCACGATCGCAAGCGTGCGCTTGGAGATTATTATCGCCTTTGCGATCTTGGAAGGCTCATCCGTCATGATGACGATATCCGCCGCCTCGATCGCCGCATCGGAACCCATGCCTCCCATGGCGATACCGATATCCGCCCTGGCGAGCACCGGCGCATCGTTCATGCCGTCCCCGACAAACACGAGTTTCCCCTTCGGTGACTTCTCCGCAAGGAGCGCTTCCATCCGGTCCACCTTATCTCCCGGAAGCAATTCTGCGTACACTTTGCTGATTCCGAGCTCTTTCGCAACGCTCTCTGCGGTCTCCTTCCGGTCACCGGTCAGCATCACCACATCCTTCACACCGTTTTTATATAAAGCTGCGATCGCCTCTTTTGCGTCCGGTTTCAGCTCATCCACAATCGTGATATATCCAAGATACCTGCCGTCACATGCAGTGTGCACCACGGTTCCTGTCTCCCGGATCTGTTCACACGCGATATTATTTGTTTCCATCAGGCGGCTGTTGCCGGCAAGAATCCTTTTTCCATCCACCACGGCAGAGATACCGTAGCCGGACAACTCCTGAATATCGCTGACCCTGACAGTATCCATCTGATTCCCTCCGGCCTCATATGCCTGCCTGAGGGACAGCGCGATCGGATGATCCGATCCGCTCTCAGCAAACGCGGTGAGCGCTAACAATTCTTCCTCACTCACACTGCTGTCAGCTACCGGCACAACACTGTGAACGGCAAAATTCCCTTTTGTCAGAGTTCCCGTCTTGTCCATGACAACCACTTCCGCGGACGCCATAGCCTCCAGATAATTGCTCCCCTTGATCAGGATACCGGCCTTGCCCGCTCCTCCCAAGCCTCCAAAGAAACTGAGCGGGATCGAGATCACCAGCGCACACGGGCAGGAAATAACCAGGAAAGTCAGCGCACGGTAAATCCAGTCGTACCAGCCTCCTCCTAAAATGAGCGGCGGTATGACAGCCAACAACACTGCCAGGATCACAACCGCAGGCGTATAATATCTGGCGAATTTTGTGATGAAATTCTCGCTCTCGGATTTCCTGCTGCCTGCGTTCTCAACCAGTTCCAGGATTCTCGACACAGTGGATTCCCCATATTCCTTCGACACGCATATCTCAATCACGCCTGTCATATTCACACAGCCGCTGATTACCGTGTCATTTTCCGCCGCCTCACGGGGAAGGCTCTCCCCGGTGAGCGCCATCGTATCAAGTGTCGTGCTGCCCTTGCTGACAACTCCGTCGAGCGGGATCCGCTCCCCCGGTTTGACCACAATGGTCTCTCCCACCTTCACCTGATCGGGATCAACAATAACCGTCTCTCCCTGACGGATCACAGCCGCAAAATCAGGACGGATATCCATCAGAGACCGGATCGACTTGCGGGATTTGTTTACGGCGTAGGACTGGAACCATTCTCCCACCTGATAAAAGAGCATAACCGCGACGCCCTCCGGATATTCTCCCACGAGGAACGCCCCGACCGTGGCAATCATCATCAGGAAATTCTCATCAAAGACCTGACCGCCCGCAATGTTGCGCGCCGCCTGCTTAACGACATCTCCACCCACGATCAGATACGCCGCCAAAAACGCAAGCAGCGTGACATTGTCATTCTGCCATACGATCAGACGGCTGACCGCTATGGCTGCCGCAAACGCCGCCGCTCCCAGCAGGATTCTATACAGTCTTTTCTTCAGCTTCTTTGTCATTTCTCAACCACCGTCACATCCGGCTCATATTTTTTGACGATCTTCTCAATCTCCTTCTTTAAGGAACCTATTCTCGCCTCATCAGCCTCTACCACAAGCTTCTGCGTCAGTAAGGTCACGGCACTGCTGCTGACACCGTCCAGTTTTCCGACTGCCTCCTCTATTTTTGCTGCGCAGTGTGCGCAGTCCAGATCTTCCAGAATAAATGTTTTCTTCATGATAAATACCTCCTGTTCTTATTCTTCCTCAATATGCTCTGTTCCCATGCGCAGGATCGTCTCGATATGATCGTCCGCCAGAGAATAGAAGATTGTCTTACCCTCGCGCCGGTTCTTAACAAGCGCCATCTGCTTGAGAAACCTCAGCTGATGAGAAATAGCCGACTGCGTCATATCCAGTGTCAGTGCCAGATCGCACACACACATCTCCGACTGCTTCAACACATGCAGGATCCGGATTCTGGTAACGTCACCAAACACCTTAAAGAAGTCCGCCAGCTGCTGCAGTTTCTCCTCCTCCGGCATCTCCTCCTTCTTCCCCATGTCTTCCCTCCTTTCACGATCAAATATCTCCCTTATCATATTCATTTTTATTCATATGATTGTTTGTTCATATGTTCATTATATCAAGTTAGTTCAAAATGTCAACACCAATTTTCTGAAAAGTTCTCCGAGTTCCGATGTCACAGCGTTCTCCATTTCTGTGCGCGTAAAAAGGCAGATACAGATCCTGAAATCTGCTTCTGCCTCTTTTTTCATTTTTACAATGATCTGACTGAATAACGTTTTTTCCGCATCCCCCACAAACTCAAAGTTTATCCCGGAAGAAGTCCTCTGAACTCTTCCATGCTCAGCCTGCCGTCATTGACACGCACAAGCACGTCAGCAAACCGCTCGGACACATTCATAGAGAATGCAAAGTTTATCGTGATCTGCTCCAGCGCTGTTGCATCGTCCAGTTCAGGAGACAGTACGATCGAATTGCGGTAAACAAGCATATTGCCCGCCTTATCCACGGCAAAGGTACCTGCTTCCGTATAGAAATTCAACAAGCCGATTGCTTCATACAATTCCGGCAACCTCTCTGTGTCCAGCTGTTCCGACAGGGTAAATATACAGTTAAAGCGCAATGCATCTTCCGCAATCCCCTCTATCTCCGGCATAAAAAAGAACTCTCCCATCACATCGGTCAGACCATTTCCGAACTCATTCACCAGAATCGTCAGAATATCCATCGGTATCCCTTCGCTCTCTCCGTCACGATATACCGATTCTATCTCCGATTCCTTCATTCTTTTCTGTAACGCTTTTAACAACTGTTCTTTTCTCTTCTTCATAATCCGTTCTCCTTTAGCTTGTCAATTTTTGGAAAATCATATCCGTGGTCGGAAGTCCCTTTGACTGGTCATATTTTAATCCCAGACTCTCTACCAGATCAATAAACGGCTTCGCATCAACGAAGTCACCACCGGTGATAAAGTTCTTGGCTATATCCAGTTTTTGTCTGATATAGCTTGCATAACTTTGCATAATATCCAGGAACATTGCTTTCTCACTCGAATATCCATAGAGCGCCATCATTTCTTTTCTCAACTGGTCTCGTATCTTCTTCTGCTCCTTCTCGTCGGGACCTTTTCCTGTTTTATCCCTAATCTCCTTGAATCTCTTCTCTGCCAGTTCCTCCGTATGCAGATAGTCATCAATTGCTTTCGTCTGTTCTTCCTTTTTCTTTTTGCGGGAGGAGATCATGCTATATAACGCAATCCCGAATCCTGCAGCGCCGAATAAGGTTGCAAAAACATAATTCTGTGACAAAAGACATGCGCTGGCTGCCATTGCGCACAGACCACCGGCCGCCAGACACCCGGCGCTGGCCTTTTCCCGCTTATTGATCCTTTCCTGAATATTAAAGATATCATTCTCAAAGCGGTTCTGCTGCTTATCTTCTTCCGTCTCATGCCATGGCTTCTCCAAAATGTAATCCATTGTGGCGTTGCCGGTGCGTATGGGTTCCCACATTTTCCTGTACGTTTCATTGAGTTCTTCTCTCGCATGCGCACCCTTTTGACCCTCGACAAATGCAGTGGCAAGCTTATACCCGCCAATTCCTGCCCCGATTCCACCGGCTACGATACCCACTATGGCCGTTGCCGCGGTCGCAGTCTGTCCGGCAGCACCCGCTGCATACATTGCTCCCGTAATGGAGGACGATATCGCCGACCCCGGGGAAATCACCAACTGATTGGCCCAGTCCATCACAAGTCCTGCCTTTGTCAGCCTGCTCAGCTTTGTAAAGCTCTTATATGTCTTCAGAATCCCGGCAACCGCCACCACTAAATTAAAGCCTCCCAATAACGAGCCGAAAATGTTTGCCGCCATAGTTGTTTGGGAACTGGCTGCCTGTGCCCAGCTGACTACATCCTTCGCCGCTCCGAAAGCCACTCCTAGACCGCCTCCTGCCAATTTGGCTCCGGTTGCCGTCATAATGCTGTTTTTGACATAGTCCATCACTTTGGTCTCTCCCTCTCCCGGGATTTCAACCGTTGTCTCAAGGAAAGCTTCCACCGCCGTGCAAACGTCCTTAACAGCATCTTCGACTTTTGATTTCAGCCTCAATCTCCTGAACCAGCCGGCTTCATTGTATGTATTCTGTATATCCTGCAGATCCTCAAGGGATTTAAGGATATTATCCTTCTTTTTCTTTAATTCTTCCGTCCCGGCCTCCTTCTGATTGACATCCTGCATGCTTTGCATCACTTTTCCCGCCTGACATGTCTGCTGATATACTCTCGTAAGTGCAGCCTCGTCGAACCCGTTTTTGACGATCTGTTCCAGATTGGGTCTGTAGTTACGGCGGTGAAACAGGAGAATATCACTGGCTGCCACCTCTTTCGGATATCCCTGCTCGATCAGGGAATAGGCAAAAAGCCTTTCTGACTCCGGACGACTCAGCAAGCGGAACACAATGCTGTTCTCCATACTTCCGTCTTCCTTCATGCAGGCAGTCAGCAGCCATTTATCTGCATCATGCAATCCGTCAGCCTGTGCTTCATCCAGCTCCAATGTATTTTTATTGTCCAGCAGCGCCTTTTCTTTATCCATGCCCAGACCGTTGATATGCTGTTGCATCGAAGTTTCGGCGTTCTCTCCCACCGCATTCTTCAGCCATATTATGCTCGCTCTTGCTACCCGATATTTCCGCAGGGCTTCTCTTTCAAAATCCTCCTTAATACTTTCGGTTCCCTGAATTTCTCTCCACACCTTACAGATAGCATCGACACGATCGACAACCTGTTCCGCTGACAATCTGCCCTTATTAAACAGTTCTTTCAGTTCCCCCTCATACCGCAGCAATTCCTCTGTCGCCTGATCGATATGAGGAGCAAACTCATTCCAGTCATGCCGGATTTTTCTTGTCTCTGCAAAAATAGCCTCATACCTTTTATCGTAAGCATCATAACCTAGATTATTCATTCCGGCGAAGGTCAGATCCCCTTGCACCTTTTTGATATGGACCTCGTCCCCGATATCAAACTCTTCCATCTCTTCCGGTTCCGCTTCTCCGACCTCCTGTCCATCTTCCTCCTCTTCGATCTCTTCCACTTCTTCGATCTCTTCCACTTCTTCGATCTCTTCCACTTCTTCGATTTCTTCCGCTTCTTCGATCTCTTCCGTTTCTTCGGTCTCTTCCGTTTCTTCGGTCTCTTCCCGTGTCATATCTTTGATCTTGATATTTTCTTCCGAATTTGCTCCACCGGCAGACTGAAGCTGTTGCGTTACATCTATTTTAACCGTTACGGCTTCTCCCAACTCCTCCTCCAATAATTTCATTTGGTCGAATGCATTTTGGTTTATCTCCATCTGATTATTCGCCCGGGTTGTAATTCCGCCAGACTCCTTCTCCTTTTGTTTGAAGATTGTCTTATTTTCCATTTATCTTCCTCCTGTCTCCCATTCATTCACATTCCCGGAAAAAATATTGCTCCTGATCTTCCCCGAAATGTTAATCCGGAAGCAATCCTCTGAACTCCTCCATGCTCATCCTGCCATCACAGACACGGAACAGGACATCATGAAACCGCTCGGATACGTTTACGGAAAAGGCAACATTCTCCGCAATCAGTTCCAGCGCATCCTCATCACTCATCTCGAGGGGCACTGCAATCGAATTGCGGTAAACCAGCATTTCTCCGGCTTTATTGACGGCAAATGCACCCGTCTCAAGGAAATAATTCAGAATGCCGACCGCCTCGTACAGGTTGGGCAGCATCGGCTCCATCAGGTCTTCCGTCAGTGTGAGCACGCAGTTGAAATAGAGGGCATCCTCCTCGCGTCCTTCTATCTTTGGCAGAAAGAAGAATTCTCCCATCACCTCTCCCAGATCGTTTCCAAACTCATCAAACAGACAGGTGAGAATATCGGCCGGCAGTTTTTCGGCTTCCGCATCACGATACACAGATGCAACCTCCCACTCTTTCAATGTCTCCTGTAATTCCTTTAATAATTTTATTTTTCTCTCTTTCATGACTTTTCTCCTTATCTCATCAACTTTTCAAAGATCATCTGCTGCGTGGGCAGGTGATCTTTTTCGGCGCTCTCTGCAACTTTAAACTCCAGGCCAAGACTCTTTATCAGAGTCAGATATGCATTTTCTTCAGGCGACAGAACATCTTCCAGCTTTTGTCCCTTCTTCAGTTCCTTCCTGCTTCGCCATATCGGTTCCATTTGGTTGTGAATATGCGCTGCATAGCTATTCATAATGTAGGCGCAGAACGCTTTCACGCTGGTATAGCCATAAGCCTCCATCATTTCTCTTCTCAACTGCTCTTTTATCTTTTTCTCTTCAGATCTGCTCAGTTCTTTATTGAGTTTACGCTCACAGTCCCTAATTCGTTGTCCTGCCAGTTCCTCCAGATCAAGGAAATCGTCAACCGCCTTTTCGTAATCCCGACTCTTTTTGATCCAGCTCACGATGGTCCCGCCTACTCCGATCAGGAATCCGGCAGCTCCCAATCCTGCGCCGACAACCCCCAAGACCGGTATTGCGCTAGCCAGGGACATAGCGCTGGCAGCCATCACACATATACCGCTTACTGTCTGGCAACCGGCAGTAATGGCATCTCTCTCGACAATTCTCTCCTGAATTTTCAGAACATTCTTCTCAAAATGTTTCTTCCTGGCCAGTTCCTGCTCCGCATTAATCTGAGGAAGCACCCTTTGGTTATTTTCGAGTCTATCAAATTTTTTCTGAGCTGCTTTCCCCTTCCTGACTCCGTTGAGTGCCCTGCCATACTGATAGAGCCCAACCCCGGTACTCAGTCCGCCGACCAAAACTCCTACTCCTGCGGTTACGACCCCCGCAGTTTCACTTCCAAGAGTACCGGCAAAACTGCCGACCGCACCCTGCGATGCCTTAACATATGTACCCATAGTTCCTGTGAGGGCAGCCCCCATGCCGTATCCTGAAGATATCATCTGATTTGCCGCATCCAGCGCTGCACCAATACCGGCTCCCCAAGTCATGTCCGAAAAATTCTTAAATGTCCTGTAAAGCGCGCCAACAGCCAGCACTGCACCGAAGATTCCCGTAACAGCACCTATTGCACCACCTACATAGTTCGTCATCGCTGCCTGCGATTTCATCTCTTCCAGCTTAAAGCTGCTTGCCACGATCGCCAGCCCCGACTTACTTCCCGTTCCCAGAAGCTTGCCTGTCTGAAGTTTTCCCATGACATATTCCTGCACAGTGGTTTTATCTTCGCCCGGGAGATGGATTTCCAGCGTCATTAGTTCGTTAACCGGTTTTCCCATATCCTCCAGCGCCTTTTTTAAATCATTCTTCAGACTCCTCTTTTCAATCAGATTAAAAATACTGCAATTCCTATATTCCTGCTCTATGGAGGCTACCTTGTTAATTGCTTTGTATACCGCTTCAATCTTCTGCTGGGGAGTCTTCACCTCATTCATGTGTTCATCGAGTTCGACTATCTCCTCCAGCACCTGTTGATCAGTCTTCACCTCATTCAGGTTTTCATCGAGTTCGACTATCTCCTCCAGCACCTGCTGATTCGTCTTCGCATCCTCATCCTCATCCTGATGCCGGACTTCCGCAATATACAGTGCCCGCAGAAACGGCGCCGCCTGGTTTGCACTCTGATAAACCTCCTTGAAACCGGGACTGCCAAAAAAAGTCTTCTCTAATTTAAAGCCAACCTTCTCTAACTTTCCTACATTGGGAGTATAATTGTTCTTTATATTTATCACCGTGGCTTCCGTGATGTCCGTCTGGTATCCGTTTTCAATCATGTAATAAACCAAAAGCCTGTTTGTCATAAAACGGTTGAAAAAATTGAATATCAAACTATTCTCAATGCTGCCGTTCTTACTGCTTGCATAGGCTTCTAACAGCCATTGATCCGCCTCGTGCAGAGCAAACACTTTATTTTTCGGAAATCCCTCCTCTTCTCCATCCTCAAACGGAATTTGCATACCCGTTCTTTGTTCAAAAGACTCCTCTTCCTGCGATTTCTTATCCTCCTCAATCTGCTGTACAAGCTGCCGGGCAAGCTGCTCAGCCTGCTGAAGCCACGGATGCTCAGCCTGCTGAAGCTCCGGATGCTCAGCAAGCAGCTCAGCAAGCTGCTCAGCGAGTTGCTGGGCCTGCTCCTTGACCTGCTGCTCAAAGGGAGTCTCATCGAGCAACTGAGCGAGCTGCCGGGCCTGCTGTGTGAGCTGCTCAACCCGAGCCTGAGCCTGGGCCTGCTGTGTGAACTGCTCAGCCCGCTTCCGGACGTACTCGGCCTCATCCTTTATCACCCAAACCTGCTCCATTAACTCCTCAGCCTGCCCCTCCAAACTCTCTCTGGTCCGCTCATCCTGATCCTGGGCCGACCGTATGAGCTCCTGGGCCTCCCGTGTGAATTTCTGGGCATCCTGTGTGAGTCTCTGGACCTTCTCTGTGAACTCCTCAGCCTGCTTCCGGGTCTGCTCCTGAGCCTGCTCGCTGGTCTGGTGATCTGTCAGCAATTGAGCGAGCTGATCAGCCTGACCCCGAGCCTGCCGAGCCTGCTCCCGGGCCTGCTGCCGGGCCTGCTCCCAGACCTGCCTCTGTTCCTGCGGAAAAGCGTCCGGCTTAACATCCTGTATAGCAATGATCTTCTGAATTGCCGAATGATATGCTTCCTTTTGGTCTTTTTGTGTGTCATCCAGATACTGATCATCTATGTCTATCGGATCCCAAACTTTAAGAATTGCACCTGCACGTCTTCTGATCTGACCGAGGCTAAAACTGCGAGTCTCAAACATTCTCGTCAGTTCATTCGCAAAACGATTCAGCGTCTCTGTCCTCAGTGGAATTTTCATTTCATTCCATCTATTCTGCGCGATTGTGTGAGCCAATTCCTCTGCTTCTCTCAATGCCTCTTCCAGTTCTATGCTTTCCCTTTCAATTCGGGAAAGATCTGCACTTTCCCAAGCATTCTGATTCTGCTCTCCAATTATAATATTATCTTCATGCAAATTGTTATTTTGGTTTAACTCCAAACCTTCTTCCTGCCCATTGACCAGATCAATCTTGATATCGTCCTCTGTCAATTCCGGATCCTGGTCCCCCAAAAAATCCGCAGCATTCACCCGTTGCACCTGATATTGATGATTTGGCATCTGTGTCGCCATCGCCACATCCTCAATAATTTCCATATCCTCAAGGAACTCTTCAAAAGTCATTTGCTGCTGACGCATCGTCTTCTTCGTTTCCATCTAATTTCCCCCTATCACTCGTTCATATTCCCGGAAAAGATATTCCTCCTGCCCTTCCCCAAACAGTTTTTTGACTGATTCATAAAATTTCTTGCGATAAAGCTTCAGGTAGATCTTAATCCCCGGTTTCAATACCGTCTGCAAATCATTGATCAAAACCGCGATCAGCAGAGTCATTGCAAACTTATTTTGCAGAGCCGGTGACAGGTAGCCTTTCATCGTTGTCAGGTCGCCATTCTTCATGCACCGCATGCACGCCGCGCCCCTTATCTCACCGTCCTCGATGTAGAACCGGCACAATTCCGGTCTGTAACCGCTCTCTTCAATATAGCAGCCTGTCGTTTCATACTCTGCCAACAGTCTCCGCAGCCGCAGATCATGATAGTCATCGATCCTGATCACAGATTTCCAGAGCTTCGGCGATGCCTTTTGCAGTTTCTGCAGTTCGCTTCCCTGGAACTGTCCCTGACCATACACAACCATGTGCGCCGGTTTCATCACCGGCCGGAATCCGGCTTCCTGCAGAAAGGAAGTCACATTCTCCAAGTCCTGTTCGTCGCCATGCCACTCACAGCTCAGCCTTTTCCTCCCAAGCAGTTGCAGCTGCTCCTCCGAAAACTGCAGCAGCTTCGTTCCGACTCCCTGCCTGCGGCATTGCTTTTGAGCAAATACATACTCAAGCGCCACATTTTTCCGGTTCCTCGGTGAAAGCGCATACACAGCAATGGCTTTCAGATTTTTCTCCTCATCAAGCCCGCCAAAAAACAGTCTCCATTCGTCCGGTACGATATCCAGTTCCTTCGGAATCCATCCGCATTGTATCAGCTGCTCCTGCTGTTCTTTCTTCAAAAGAACACATTGGATCTCCATTTTATCCCCTCCTTCATTGGTTTCCTTATATATTGCTCTTCTATCGTGTCACAGAAAATACCGATTTTATACGACACACTTCTGCTTCTATTATAAAATATACCCTCGGAGAATGTCCATAAAAAACGAAAAAGCACTGTCCCTCTCTTTGTATTTTTTATACGATGTTTTCGGGGAAAGGGATACAGAATGCCTGTCCCAGAAAGCCCTTCTGCATACTGAGGCATAAAAATGCCCTCCCTGCCGGATATCCGGTAAGGAGGGTGTATCTGCTGCCATCTCATGATGTTCTCTGTGCTCCGGTGTCACTGTTTATTCAGTTGCTTTCTTCCCATATAGCACTTCATCCAGAATCGCTTCCAGATCATACTCGGGCGCATGCCGGCTGACAATCTCCACCCGTCTGCTGATGGATGCCTCATCCTCCTCAAGTTCTCTTGCAATCTCAGGAACATTCTCGCCTCTCTTTACTTTTGTGATAATCTTTTGGAGTAATTTTATTTCTCCTCCACGTGTGAGACCTTCTTCTCTGCCCTGCCTGAGCAGTCTCTGTTCAAGTTCATATGCTTTCATATATGCAAGCCCC
>CAMGRE010000017.1 GCA_946061355.1 uncultured bacterium
CAGAAGGTTGCGCATCCCTGCGTTACCTTCCGTAAACAAATACACCCACTTTTTCATCATATCATGCCCTCCGTATCTCTTATATTTCACTGCTATGTTTTGCAGTGATCGTGCTATGCACATAACTACCGCACATCTGCGCAGCATTACACCCCTTTATTTTTCTGCCTTTATTAAGGGCAAAAAAGGCCAGCGAAATATTGCCAGCCCTTTTCTCATGACAAACTATGAAAAATCGAAAACCCTTAGTTTTTCTTTGTGTCAAGGAAGAATTCATATGCCTCCTTATCGGTAGCGCCCTTGTGAACGATCATGCTCACTGCCTGTGCCATAGCTTCCGGATCATGACTCTGGAAGATATTACGTCCCATATCAACGCCTCTTGCGCCCTTGCTGATCACTTCATAAGCAAGAGTCAGAGCCTCTTTTTCAGGAAGTTTCTTGCCGCCTGCCACAACGATCGGTACAGGGCAGGCTGCTACGACTTCTTCAAAGTTTTCACAGTTATATGTTTTGATGATATTGGCACCCATCTCTGCCAAAATTCTGGTTGCCAGCTTGAAGAAACGATCGGTACGCTCCATCTGCTTTCCTACAGCCACAACACCCATGGTAGGGATGCTGTAACGAAGTCCTGCATTGATCGTGCGGGACAGGTTATCAATGCTGGAGAGCTGTCCGTCTGCACCGATAAATGTCTGAACTGCCATACAGTCAGCATTCATGCGAATTGCATCTTCAATATCTACTGCCACTACTTCATGAGAAAGGTCATCCTGCACCATAGAAGAACCGGAAGTTGTACGAAGTGCGATTCCTTTACCGCATTCTGGCGGAACACAGGTGCGAAGCGCTCCTCTTGTTCCCATCAATACATCTACGTAGGGAGTCAGCTTGGGAATGAGGATGTCCAATCTTTCCAGACCTGCTGTAGAACCCATGAAATATCCATGATCAAAAGCAAACATTACCGTATTACCACTGACCGGATCAAAAATATTGGAAAGATGCTTTTTCATACCCCAGTCTAAGTTGTTTGCACCTTTTACATGAAAATTGCCCTGATTCGCAAAAGGTACATCAACTTTGTAGTCTTTTGCCACTTTTAATCCATCTACATCTGCCATTTTGTATTTAGCCTCCTTATTGTTCTATGTGAGTAAAATATTTGTGCTGTTCTTGAACAGTGCGCGCTCGAAAATCTGCGATTTTCTCGCTCTCGGGCTTCGCCCCTCCCGCACCATTCTCTTGAACAGTGCGCGCTCGAAAATCTCCGATTTCCTCGCTCCCGGGCTTCGCCCTATATAAATCGTCAAGGGTATGCGCCTTACTGCAAGCAGTAGCGCATCCCCTTTCCGATTTATGCACTGTTCAACTTTTAGAAGTTGTAGTTATTTACATTTGTCTCGTCGAAGACAACACGCTCAGGCAGAAGAACTACACCGTTGTTTGTATCGCCTGTTGTGTCACCCTCTGTCAGGCAGTCGTTAGCCATAACTTCGCAATCACCGATACCAGGTACAGAGATCACATCGCCAACCTTAACTTCGTTGCCTGCTGCAAGGTAAGCTGCAAGGTAGCATCCAAGAGCACCCTGGATACCGCAATCCCACAGACCCCACTCATAAAGTACGCCTGCATCGCAGTACTCTTTGATTGCCATAGGAGTTGCAAAACCTGTGATTGTGATATCATCTTTTGTAAGACCCTTATTCTGAGCTGCTTTCAGCTGTCCGGGAAGAGCTGTGGAGTCATTACAGATGATCAGGTCGATATCTGAATAAGCATCCAGAATAGCTGCACCTGTGGAAACTGCCTGCTCAGCATCCTGATTGGAGTAGTAGTTGTCAGCAACCTTTGTCCAGTTAGGATATTTCTCAGCAATGATCTTCTCGCCTGCTACCTGCCAGGAGTTCTGGTCTGTAACAGTTGCCTGTGAATAATGCCATACATATTTTACTTCATCCTTTGCAGGATCAACGCCACGTTTTGTCAGAGCGTCTACGGACATATCTACGAGCATCTGTCCAAGGATTTCGGGAGTACCCTGAGATACCATCAGCGCACGAGCGTCAGACTGTGCGTCGGAGTCCCATGTACAAACTGCAAGGCCTGCTTCCTTAGCCTCAAGAAGTGCATCCCTTACACCTGCTGCATCAACAGTGGAGATACAGATTGCATCAGCACCACTTGCTACTGCATTGTTGATAACCTGAACCTGATCTGCAACACCTGCGGTTGCGCTACCCTGATAATCAACTGTGATTCCCCAGTCAGCTGCATACTTCTGAGCGCCGTCATTTGCTGCCTCAAAGAATGCATTACCTGTTACCTTCGGAATAAACACTACTGTTTTTCCGGCAACATCTGCGCCTGTTGCAGCTGCTTCCTCTGCGGGAGCTGCTTCCTCTGCAGGAGCTGCTTCCTCTGCTGCAGGAGCCTCCTCCTTCGTTTCAGCGGGAGCTGCTGTTTCTGCACTGCTTCCGCCACAAGCGGTCAATGAAAGAACCATGGACAAAGCGAGTACAAGTGACATAACTTTTTTCATTTTCATTTCTTTTTCCTCCTTTTTTCTATATTCAAAAGCCTACGCTTTGAATAAACAACCGTAACTTAATCCTTTTTGAACTTTTTGAGCAACGCTGCCGTCTCCGGTCTGGATAACACTGCACGTCCGATCACGACCACAAGGAGCAGAATGCCGACCGGAATATCCAGATACTGTGTATTCACCTTGAAGCAAAGTGGAAGTCCGAACCGCAGGATTCCGATCACGAGCGAAGCAAGCGCTGTGCCGATTACACTTCCCTTTCCGCCGGTGCTGAGGGTTCCTCCCAGCACGACTGCCGTGATGATATTCAGCGTCAGGTTTGATCCAAGATCACTCTTTGCAGTGCCAAGGTATGACGTAAGCATGATACCTGCAAGTGCGGCGCTGATCGCCGAGAGAATATAGGTACTCATGATCACAAGTCTTGTGTTGATACCCGAATACTCCGCTGCCTCCTGATTGATACCTACCAGAAAAATACTTCTTCCGTATTTTGATTTATGGAGCAGAATATAAGCGATGATGATCAATACCAGAAAAGCGATCAACTGACTGGGAATCACACCAAACAGCTTGAATTTGGAAATAATCTTAAAATCATCCGGAAAACCGCTGATTCCCTGATATGCTTCCGTTGCGGAAAAGTTCGAAACCAGCAACGCAAATCCGGCATATAGGAAACTGCCGCCCAATGTAACCACCATTGCCTGTACACCACAATATGCGATGAAGAATCCGGAAAGCGCTCCGCAGACGATCGCTGCAATGATTGCAACAGCCGCTGCCGTCCAGATATTCATGCCGCCGTCCTGCCAGCCCACACCAATGATGATCGAGGTAAGTCCTACGATCGATGCCGCCTGAATATCGATACCGCCTGTGATCATAACAAAGGTTACAAACAATGCGATGAAACAGATGGCAATAAAGTCATTAACACTGGCAAGCAATACTCTCGGCATTAAGAACTTGGCATTCTTGGCACCGAATACCACAAACTCCAGAATCAAAAGTGCAAGGAGAAAAGTTTCCCAATTCACTACTATTTTTTTGATCTTGTTCATGCCTTTTCCCCTCCTTTGTTATCTGCTGAATTTGCTGCTCTATTCAACAGACGCTCCCGTCTGATCCGCTCTGCCGCATGACGCTGCATCAGAGCATCGAGAACAACAATCGTAATCAGCATGATACCTGTGATCGTATTATCATAGTCAGAGGAGAATCCCATAAACACCAGGATTCGGCTGACGCTTGACATGATGATCGCGCCGATGGAGGCACCAATCACGCTTCCGAGTCCGCCCGAAAGGCTGATTCCGCCAATCACGCAGGCCGCAATCGCTTTCATCTCATATCCGTTTCCGGCAATCGCCGTAATGAATCCGATTCGTGAAGCATACAGAATACTTGCAATAGCTGCAAAGATACCGCAGAGTACATATGCCACAATCTTCGTCTGCACTGTCGGGATTCCGACCAGTGTAGCGCCGCCGGCATTATCACCGACTGCAATGAAATATTTTCCTTTTTTCGTTCTGGTGAGCAAAATGTGAATCACAATCACCGCTACGATCGTCACGCTGTAAAAAATTGTGAGATCTCCGATAAGCGGCTTGGACGCAAACGCGGTAAACGCCGCCGGAAGATTTTCAACCCACGCACCGTCAGTATAAACATAGATCAGACCGCGCAGCACACCGTTTGTACCAAGCGTAAAGATCAGTGACGGAATATTCAGTACCGCGACACCCCAGCCGTTGATCAGACCGATCAGTGCACCGATCAGAATACCCACACCGAATGCAAATACCCAGCTGTGTCCGTCACGCAGAAGTGATCCGACAACGGAAGCCGTGAAGCCAAGGTTTGCTCCAACTGAAACATCAATCTCTCCAATAAAGATCGCAAATGCCATTCCCACAGCCAGAAGTGTGAAAACGACGCTGTCGTTGAAGCACGCCGCAATGCTGGAAGGTGTCAGGAAACTTGAATTAATGCATCCAACAATCGCAAACAAAATAATTAAGAATAGTAAACTGCTGAACTCACGTGCTTTTGTGAGTTTTTTTATGTATTTCATGCGCCCACCTCTTTCTCCGTCTTAACGTCAAATGCGGCGGCCATCAGATTATCCTGATTGATATCGCCCTTCCCAAACTCTGCATTGATACGTCCCTGGAATACGGACACGACTCTGTCCGAAAGTTCCACGATCTCTTCCATGTCGGATGAGATCAGCAGAACCGATACTCCCTGGCGGCGCAGCTGATGGATGATCTTATAAACATCTCCACGCGCTCCGGCATCAATACCACGGGTAGGCTCATCAAGGATGACTACTTTAGGTGCGGTCGAAAGGCTTCTGCCAATCACAATCTTCTGCTGATTTCCTCCCGAAAGGCTTCCTGTCAGCTGTGACTGTCCCGTCACTTTGATGCGGAAATCATCGATATATTTCTGGGTGACTTCACGCTCTTTCTTCTTATTTAAAAAGAATCTTCCCATACATTTCTCAGACAGCAGCGCCGATGTCGTATTAACTGCCACATCCGCGATCTTAAACAACCCGTGCAGATGTCTGTCCTCCGGCACATAATTCAATCCGGCCTCCAATACCTTTTTGGTGGAAAAACCGGTGATATCTTTTCCGTCCAGATAAACCTTGCCGCCAAGCACCTTATCTCTTCCGAAAATGGTTGTCGCCAGTTCGGTACGTCCCGCTCCGACAACGCCCGCCACACCGAGTATCTCGCCCGGATACAGTTTCAGGGAAATATTGTTGAAGCCATACCCGCTGTAATCCTGCAGTTCCAGCACAGGCGGCTGACTGTAATCAATCGCTTTTGCCTGTTCCTGATCCTCTTCTTTATCCTTATCACTGTTTGCCGGAAGAAGTCCTTTGACAAGAGCCTCCTTGGTAAACTCACTGACCAGACCGCTCAGAGTGATCACTCCGTCACGCATGATCGCCACGCTGGTCGAGATCTCAAACACCTCTGCCAGACGGTGTGTGATATAGATGATTCCGATTCCCTTGGCTCGCAGATCCGCCACACATTTAAAAAGGCTCTCCGCTTCATCAAAGGTAAGTGCACTCGTCGGCTCATCCAGAATCAGGATCTTCGCCTGCCTGAGCAATCCTCTCAGGATCTCAACGAGCTGCTGCTCCGCAATGGAAAGACTGCTCGCCTTTCTGTTCAGATCCATCTCCCACCCTACTTCTTTCATCTGCTCTACCAGACGTTTATGAAGCTCGGCAGGTTTTTCCTCAAATCCGATCACGATATTCTCTTCCACTGTCATATTAGGAAAGAGCATCGGCTCCTGCGGAACCATATATATACCATGTGCCAGTGCAACAGACGGTTTCGTCAGATGCACTTCCTCGCCTTTCATATAAATAGCGCCGTCATCCGGCTGGTAGATACCCATGATAATCTTCATCAACGTACTCTTACCAGCACCGTTACCGCCAATCAGAGAAAGCACTTCGCCTTCCTTCAGTTCCAGATTGATTCCCTTCAGAACCTGATTGAGGCCAAATGCTTTGCGGATGCCCCGGATAGACAGCAAATATTTTTCCGAATTTGACGCTCCACTCTTCTGCATTTTCCTTCCTCCATTCTAAAACACAACATTTGTGTGCATGGAAATATTTTGTTTATGTTTCAATGATACGTGTATTCCTATCATTTGTCAATACCAAAAACATCTTTTCCCAAAAAAACTTCCCCTTTTTCTATAAAAATTGCTCACTTTTCTTTTTTACTTTTCTCATTTTTTGTTCGTTTTTTCTTTATTACATACGTTTTTTCTTTGGTTTATCTATTTTTTTCGAGGAATACATTGACTTTTTGATTCGGCATTGCTATACTGTTTCTAAGATACATTTGATTCGTGCCCGAACTTTTGTATCACTCATGACAACAGTAACACAGTTCACAGATATTGGGAATACCTTCCCTCAGAGGAGTCTGTCAAAAATGTATGATGCTGCTACGGATTTTGAAGAAAACTTAATGATCAAAATTGCCTGGTATTATTATATGGAAGATTTAACCCAGCAGGCGATCGCCAACCAGCTCGGTATCTCGCGTATGCGTGTGATCAAGCTGCTCGACAAAGCAAGGCAGACCGGTATCATCCAGTTTAAGATCTCCTCGTCATTCGACAAGCGTCATGAACTGGAAACAGCATTGATGGAAAAATACCATCTGAAGGACTGCTACATCGTTCCGACCAATCCGGATCCGGCAAAGACCAATGACACGATTGCGAAGGCTGCTTCTATTTATATATCCAACCACATCACCGATAACTGTTACATCAATTTCGGTTATGGTGATACCTCTTCCAAAACGATCGAGTATCTGGCCAAGAATCTGGAGACATCCGTTTCCTTTGTTTCCCTGACGGGAGGCGTAGGGTACTATCTGCCGAATTCCGAATCAAATATCTTCAACGCGAAGCTCTATCTGATTCCGTCTCCGCTCATCATGTCCTCCAAAGAGATGGCGGACGCAATCAAGCAGGAAAGCTCCATTATGGAAGTGACCAGCATGATCAAACTTGCGAGTATGACTGTGGTAGGTATCGGCGCGATGGATGACGGTGCAACGATCGTGAAATCTTCCATATTAAGTCACAACGATTTCCTTCTGCTCGGCATGAAAGGCGCCGTAGGTGATGTCATATGCCATTTTATTGACAAGGATGGCAATGTGGTGGATACGGATATCGATTCACGACTTGTCAGTGTACAGTTGGATACCCTGAATGAACTTGAGAATGTAATCGGCGTAGCTGCCGGAAAACATAAAGTTTCTGCCATAACCGCTACTCTGCGGGGTGGTTATCTGGATATTCTGATCACAGATGAAAGCACCGCCGAAATGTTATGTCAGGAATGATCCACAGCAAAAAGCATATCCGTAAAGCTTTTTGTTGTCACAAAAACAATTTACAGGAGGGATTACTATGGGAAAGTATTTAATGGCATTGGATGCCGGAACAGGCAGTGTCCGGGCGGTATTATTTGACCTCGACGGGAATCAGCTGGGCGTGTCCCAACAGGAATGGGAGCACAAGGAAGATCCCCGTTTCCCCGGGTCCATGGATTTCGACTGGGTGCATAACTGGGATCTGGCAAGCGGATGTATCCGTGATGTGATCAAGGAAACCGGCATTGATCCGGCAGAGATTGCCGCTATCTCCACAACCTGTATGCGTGAGGGCATCCTTCTTTACGACAAGGATTACAATGAGATCTGGGCATGTGCCAACGTAGATGCCCGTTCCGATGATGAAGTTGTGGAACTCATCAAGAAGTCACCCGATCTGGAGAAAGAAATCTACAAAGTTTCCGGCCAGACTTATGCGCTCGGCGCTCTGCCCCGTATCCTCTGGGTCAAGAACAAGATGCCGGAAGTATACGAAAAGGCCGCTTATGTCGGCATGTTCAACGACTGGCTGATCTTAAAACTCACCGGTGTTATGTCCATCGATCCCAGCAACGGCTCCACCACCGGCATTTTTGATCTCGCCACAAGGAATTGGGACAAATCCATCATGGAGAAATGCGGTCTGAGAACCGATATCTTCCCCAAAGTTTATGAGAGTGGCACCGTTGTCGCCGATGTCAGCGAAAAAGCAGCGGCGATCACCGGTCTTGCTGCAGGAACTCCCGTTGTTGCCGGCGGCGGCGATGCACAGCTCGGCTGTATCGGTGTCGGCCTGACAGCTCCCGGTCAGGGCGCTGTGTTCGGCGGAAGCTTCTGGCAGTTTGAGTACAACACTTCCGTTCCCAAGACAGATGACAAATGCCGTGTCCGCGTGAACTGCCATGCACTTCCCGATCTGTGGCAGTATGAGGCGCTTGCATTTTATCCCGGACTGATTATGCGTTGGTATCGCGATTCCTTCTGCCAGCTTGAGAAACAGCTGTCCAAAGAAACCGGACGGGATACCTATGATCTTATGAACGAAAAGGCCGAGAAGATTCCCGCAGGCTGCTACGGCATGTTCTGTGCCTTCTCCGATGTGATGAATTATATCTCCTGGAAACATGCGGCTCCCACATTCACAAATTTTGCCCTTGATCCGGAGAAATTCAACCGCTATACGTTCTACCGTGCGATCATGGAGAACTCCGCAATGGTCACAAAGGGAAATATTGAACTGGTAGCCTCCGTGACAGGGGAATATCCGAAGGAGATCATCTTCGCATCCGGCGCTTCCAAGAGCCCGCTGTGGTGCCAGATCGTATCCGATGTACTCAATATTCCCGTACATGTTCCGAAGGTAAAGGAAGCAACCGCTCTCGGTGCCGCTATCCTCGCCGGAAAGGGTGTCGGCATCTACTCCGACATTACCGAAACCGTCAAGAAAGTTGTCAAAATCGAAAAGACCTACTATCCCAATGCGGAGAACGCAAAGGTTTATGACGGCTTGTACGACACATGGCGCAAGGTTTACGCCGCACAGCTCGCTCTTGCCGGTCAGAATCTCACGAAAAAGAGGTGGTCGGCACCCAGGGTTTAAAACCACAATTTTATAAAAGCTATTTATTAAGGAGGATAATTATGTTTATCATTGATGAAAAAGACAGAGAATACCGCTTTGGTGACAGCGGTCCCAAATATCTGATGAAAGGACCCCGCTCCAATTTTGCCATCGTACAGTTCCAGGCAGGACAGGATTTCAAAGCGCACTATCATAATATTATGGAGGAGAACTTCTATATCCTGGAAGGCAAAGTAGACATTGAAGTGGACGGTGTTGTTCATACACTCACCCAGGGACAGATGATCCATATCGAGCCCAAGGAAGTTCACTATGTGATCAACCGCTATGACGCTCCCGTTAAAATGGTTTCCACACTCGCTCCGTTCCAGGAGGTTGACAAAGTAGAGGTAGATTAAACTATGCAGCTGATCATCCCGGTACTTGAGATGGTACTGCCGGTGATCGTCATGCTCTTCCTCGGTTACCTCTGTCGTGTGAAAAATCTGGTCACCAAGGAAGGGCTTGCCGGTATCAAGAGTGTCATTTCCAATATCACTCTCCCGGTCGTGCTTTTCAAAGCGTTTTACACCACCGATTATTCCCTGCGGAGTGTACTCGGCTTTGTGATCATCTTCACAAGCTGTATTCTTGCACTCCTTGCAGGCTATGCACTGAACCGGTTCGTGGCACAGTCAAAGCTGATGCCGTATCTGCTGTCCGGCTTTGAAGTCGGCATGCTCGGTTACGCATTGTATGGACTTTTGGCAGGGACGGACAAGCTCTCATATATGGCTTCCGTGGACCTCGGTCAGGTTCTGTTCGTCTATACGGTATACCTGACATTGTTAAAAAATGCAACCGGTCAGAAAACAGACGTCAAGGGGATTCTGCTCAGCATGATCAAAAATCCCGCGTTCCAGGGTGTTGCTATCGGTATCATCGTCGGAATCACAGGTCTCGGCGGTTTCATCAGCGCTTCCCCTGTGGGCGGCATTTTTGAGGAAGTTATCGAAATGATCACGCTTCCCACGGCAGGCATGATCCTGATCATTGTGGGCTACGAACTGTCCATGCGGCGTGACCTGATCGGTCCCGTTGTCAAGACGATCGCTTTCCGTGTTGCCGTCATGACTGTGCTTCTGTGTGTTTCAGCCTTTATCATGTTCAGCATTCTGCCCTTTGACAAGAACCTGTTTATGGCAATGGTACTGTTATTCTCCCTGCCGGCTCCGTTCATCATCCCGCTGTATGCGGATGTGGAGTCCGAGGGTGTCTATATTTCCACAACCTTGTCCATGAACACTCTGGTTACTATTTTTATCTTTATTCTTTTATCTGTGTATACTTTAAGCTGATTCAGTCCTCCCTGATTGTGATTGGTTTATAAAGTATAAAAAGCAAAAAGCACTTTGATGCGGCTTAACCAACCGTTCAAAGTGCTTTTGTCTGTTATCTTTTACCGTCGTATCACAGCACCGGGTCTATATCTGCCCTACCATCCTACAAATAAAGCATCAGGCGGTAGATCGCTTCCACATCCTGTTGATGCAGCGGAACGAATCCGCCCATCACACCGTTTCCTCCGTTGCCGTAGCATGCCGTGTGGGCAAGCTTCTCGATATCCTCTTCCCTGGCGCCAAGCTCCGCAAAATTCTTCGGCATACCGATCGAAATCAGGAACTTACGCAACGCTTCGATTCCTTCCCTTGCCGTATTCTCAGGATGTGCAAAATCCATCTGACAGCCCCAGACTCTGACAGCAGCCTGTGCGAAACGCATCACATCATGATTCATATTGTAAGTAAATACTGCAGGCATTACCACAGCAAGACCGGCTCCATGAGCGCAGTCATACAGCGCCGAAAGCTCATGCTCGATATCGTGACTCGTCCAGTCCTGTGTGCGTCCGACGCCGCAGGAATTGTTGTGTGCCATCATTCCCGCCCACATAATGTTGGCTCTCGCCTGATAATTATTGGGATCGGCAATTACTCTCGGTCCCTCATGGATCATTGTCAGCAGCAATGCCTCGATCATGCGATCCGTCACTTCCACTTCCGTGGTATTCGTCAGATAACGCTCATACAGATGTGCCATAATATCAGTGATGCCGCATGCCGTCTGATATGCGGGCAGCGTCTGTGTCAATGCCGGATTCAGGATCGTAAATTTGGGACGGAGCGCCTCGCCGGTGGCACCGCGTTTGAACATCCCCTCCTCCTTCGTGATCACGGAATCGGGAGACCCCTCTGAGCCTGCTGCCGAAATCGTCAGAACCGTACCGATGGAAAGCGCTTCATCAACCGGTTTGCCCTGATAGTAATCCCAGAAATCACCGTCATACGGCACTCCTGCCGCGATCGCCTTGGCGGAGTCGATCGTACTGCCGCCTCCCACCGCAAGGATAAAGTCAACGTTCTCTTTCCTGCACAGTTCAATTCCTTCATATACGAGACCGCTCCTCGGATTGGGACGCACGCCTCCCAACTCGATATACGGCAGATTCTCTGCCTCAAGTGACTTTTTTACACGATCCATCAGACCGGAACGGATGACTGATCCTCCGCCGTAATGGATCAGCACTTTATGTCCTCCGAAACGCTTCACATATTTTCCCGTGTCATTTTCCGTGTCCTGTCCAAATGCAAAATAGGTCGGCGCATAAAATGTAAAGTTTTCCATATAATATCTTCTCCCTTCATTTCTCTTAAGCATGCAGTTGCCGGACTGTTCCTTTTCAGTATATGGAACAAAGCAGACTGTGTCAATCAGCCGCCACTCTTCTCACCGGTGACGGCTGTCTTTTCATAAAAGTTAACTCATTTTTGATAGGGAACCGCTCAATTCAAAATTTCCGCTCCCGCATACTGATTAAAAAGCTGCTTCACGTACATAATCTTCTGATACAGTGCATTGGAGCAATATCCCTTTTGGAGATCCCTCTCCAGCTCTGCATTATCATAAATCAGTGCCTGTGCAAAGGTATCAGCAAAATCCTCTGAAAAAGAGGTCGCCGAGTATCCGCTGACAAAGCAATCCGGCACATTGTTTCTTAACTGCTCATCACCGGCATAATAATAATATTTGCTGTAAGCCGCCCCGCCATTGAGCTGATTAAAAGTCGCGCGAAGCGCTCCTCCCGAAGCAGAATTCAACACCGCCTCCATGCTGTGCCCCATCTCATGCGCCGTTGTTTCCGCATCGCCGTCTGTCTGGATCAGATTGCTATCACCGCTGTATATACCGGTAAAAACGGATCCATCCATGAGAACCATCTCATCCTGTGCAAATCGTTGCCGAAATGTCAGCGTCTTTCCCGTCTTTGCCTTGGACGCATTCGCAATGATCGGAACGCACCCCGCAGGATACTCTGCGAAGCCATTCATGATCCTCTGTGTGAAACGATAATTCCCGCAGGCATCATAGCCTTTCCGAAAGCTGAAATTCACACCATACAGCGCAGCTGCCTGTGCCTTGGCCTGCTCTAACGCTGCATTTATCTGTGCATCAATCCCTGCTTTCGTCTCCGGCGTATACGGCTGCAGATATCCGTTTTCATCTGCGAAGTAGCCATCCACAATCTTCATCCTTACAAGGTCGCTCCAGTCCAGATAAACTACATGCCCATCCAATTCATAGAATCCTGTAGGTTCCACAGGCATACTTCTCTTGGTAGAGGGATCTCCTTGCTGCCATTCTCTCGCATTCTCAACAGTGAGATACGCTTCCGAACCACCCAGTCCCTGAACACGGACAACCTTAGGATAACCTGTCGCTCCCGTCTCCGCATATGCCGTAAGGCTTCCTGCCGAAATCGCCAACACGCACACCGCCAAGGCGCTTATGTACTTCCATCCTCTTGCTCTCATCTATACATCCTCCACTCATTGATTGAAATATGTCCAATCAAATTCTATGCCATACATCATGTCACGTCAAGCAATGCTGAGAGGAAAAGGAAAAAGGAGGCTCTCCTCCTGTCACAGACAGAGTATCAGCCCCCGAATTTCACAGAATTCTCCTACACCACAAGATCCACATGGTTCAGCGTACCGGCAGCACCCGTGCTCTCTCTTAGATAAATGCCCGTTTTTTTGATCTCCGCATTCAGGCGATTTTCCTCGTCTTTCAAAGAAAACTGCGTGTCCGCATTGCCGAGGTAAATCGCGCCGACATCGGCTTTCTTCAGATCGATCAGATGATCGTTCCCGTTCTCGTCTTTTGTCCAGACCTTCAGCCTGGCAAAGGCGCTGTCATTCTCATCAATCCATCCGTTTCCGTCTTCATCGTAAGCGGCGAGATCTTGAAATCCGTCACCGCTGCTCGTTCCAAACAGTTCCGAGCCGTCATTGATCTCTCCGTCCTCATTTTTATCCAAAGCCAGAAATCCGGAACCTTTTCCTGCGAAGGAGATCTGCTCCTCCTCCCCATCGGAATCCAGATCAAAGAAAAACTTCTGGTCGCTGACCGAACCGATATTGGTGTCGAGGTTAATCATAAGCGGGTCCGTCTTGATATAATCCTTAACCTCAAGTGTGTCGATCTGAGACATAAATGCACGGGACATCGAAATCTCTACGTTAAAATCAAGACTCCTGCCATCCGCAGTCTGCACAAGTCCTTTTGTGGCGAAGGTTGTGCTCTCCGATTCGCTTACGAATCCGGAAGTCGCCGTAATCTTCTGCCAGGTCGTTCCGGAGGCGTTCGTGCCTATCTGCACTGCATTAAGGCTTACCGCTGATTTTGCACGCAGGTCAAGCGATGCGTTATCAGCTTTTCTGTACTCTGCGGACCGCAGATCCAGCACGCCGCCTTTTTCCTGTGGTTTTATCTTATATTCCTCCGGCACCTTCTCTCCGCGAAGTAAGGCAAGCATCTGTCTGAGCATTTTGATCTGCATATCATACTCATCGGACGTTTCCAAATACATGCCGGTCGGCTGATTTTTCATCTGATCAGCCATCCGCTGCATGGAGCGTGCTTCATTTTCCTTCCTTCTCTGCTTTTTCTTTTGTTCCTCCTGTTTTTGGTACTCTGCCATGGATTCCTTGAGGGTCTTTCCGGTTGCTTCAGCAGACAGAGTCAGAATCGCCCCTGCCGCATCCTTCGACTTTGCGGCCTCCATCGTGACAGATTCCTTGTAGGTAAAAGAGGATTCCTGATGGGACGAGGCCATGGCAACAGAACTGTTTGTTATTTTCATATGGGACTCCTTTCCACGTGGACCGGCAAATCCTTTTGCCGGCAATCGCCTGTAAAAGTTCTATTTACCTTTTTATCGTCATTTCAATAAAAATTGATAACCTCTCATAAATCTACCTGCTACAGGTTTGTCAAATGTTTTTTAATGGAATTGCCCCTGCCAAAAATCTCTTTTCATCCGCTTTGATCCTGTCGATCTGTTCTTCCGCTTCCTCTCTAAATTTTCCCGAGCAACACATATATACAATTACAATCGCGAAAAAGAACATATTTGTATAGCGGATAACCGCACTGATCTCTGTTGTATAGGAAGCTAACAGCTGGCTGCCGATCAGATTGCTGAACATATGCACCAGCGCTCCCGCCAGGATACTGCGTTTTGTCTTAATATAAACAAAAGTGACAAAAAAGCTGAGCAGCATTGTGCTCGGGATAAACATAACCGCATGAAAAACAGAATCCTGTAACAGCTGATACTGCGCCTGTCCCGGCGTGAAATACCATGCCAAATGCCAGATTCCCCATATGAAGCCCAAAATTGCCGAAGCTTTGAAAACACTGAATCGCACAAGCAGTTTATCAAGCGCATATCCTCTCCATCCGAATTCTTCATTCAATGGACCGGAAATCAGAGAAATCAATAAAACCGGAAACAGCATCAACGGATTGGCAAGAATCGCTTGTGCAAAGTCCATTTTGGGCATTTCATATCCCAATACCCCTACGCCAATAAGCAGACTCAGGAGTGTCGTAACGCTGAAAACACCGATTGTGATCAGCGGCCATTTCCATCCCATATATTTTAAACTGAAACATCTGTGAAAATAGTCTTTTGCCGCCTCTTTGGGATATGTAAAGCATACAAGGAACAACGCTGTGACAGAGGGTGCACCTCCACCAAAATAAAACAGAAACGTACCGAATCCTGTACCTGCAAATCCGAATACTACCGGTATAAATCCGCATATCCATGTCCATAAAAGTGTGATGCCGAAGAATAAAACCAATTTTCGGTCAGACTTATCATCTGCTGTGTTTTTCATGCTTCTTTCTTTTTCCTCCTCGCCATCTCTTACCAACGCATAAAGAAAAGTCCCACAAACACTGAGTTTACGGGACTTTTCCATATCATTCATTATCTCAGAAATTCGTGATTATACAATTCCCTGGGCCTGCATAGCATCCGCCACCTTGAGGAAACCGGCAATATTGGCACCTGCCACATAGTTTCCTTCCATACCGTACTTCTTAGCGGCATCATCCAGATTGTGGAAAATGTTGACCATGATATTCTTAAGCTTGGAGTCAACCTCCTCGAATGTCCAACTGAGACGCTCGCTGTTCTGGCTCATCTCCAAAGCGGATGTTGCGACACCGCCTGCATTTGCAGCCTTGCCGGGTGCGAAGAGAACCTTGTTTGCCTGCAGATACTCTGTTGCTTCCATTGTAGTAGGCATATTAGCGCCCTCTGCCACTGCGATACATCCGTTGGCAACGAGTGCTTTTGCATCATCCAGCGTCAGCTCATTCTGTGTTGCACACGGAAGCGCCACATCACACTTGATCGTCCATACACCGCGTCCCTCATGATACTCTGCGCTGGAACGTTTTGCAGCATATTCTGTCAGTCTTGCACGTTTTACTTCCTTAACTTCCTTCAGGAGTGCTACGTCGATTCCTTCCGGATCATAGATCCAGCCTGTGGAATCGGAGCAGGTTACCGGCTTAGCGCCGAGCTGCTGTGCCTTCTGAATTGCGTAAATTGCTACGTTGCCCGCTCCGGATACACATACGGTCTTACCCTTGATGTCGTGTCCGTTGCACTTAAGCATCTCCTCTGTCAGATACAGGAGGCCGTAACCTGTCGCCTCTGTTCTGGCAAGAGATCCGCCGTAAGATAATCCTTTTCCGGTCAGCACGCCTTCGTACAAACCACGGATTCTCTTATACTGTCCATACATGAAACCGATCTCTCTTGCGCCTGTGCCGATATCACCGGCAGGTACGTCTGTGTCAGCGCCTATGTATTTGCAAAGCTCTGTCATGAAGCTCTGGCAGAATGCCATTACCTCTCTGTCGGATTTTCCCTTGGGATCGAAATCAGAACCACCTTTGCCGCCGCCGATGGGAAGGCCTGTCAGAGAATTCTTGAAAATCTGCTCAAAGCCAAGGAATTTGATAATACCAAGATTAACAGAAGGATGCAGACGTAAACCTCCCTTGTACGGTCCGATTGCACTGTTAAACTGTACACGGAACGCATTGTTCACATGTACCTGTCCCTTGTCATCCACCCACGGAACACGGAACAGAAGCTGTCTTTCCGGAGTAACGATTCTCTCCAGAAGTGCGTCCTTTCTGTACTTCTCCTCATCAGCCTCGATCACGACGCGGAGAGATTCCAAAACCTCCTTTACTGCCTGATGGAATTCAGGCTGTGCAGGATTCTTCTCGATCACCTGCGCGATCACTTCATCAACATATGACATCACTTTTTCCTCCTTTAGTTTAGTATGTTATAATACATGTATACAATCCTTTTGTATTATATAACGTACCTGCCTGTTATGGCAAGCACTTTATTTCTTTAAATTACAAAAGTTTTTGTCTTACAGATACTTTCGGAGGTGTGCCACATTTTTCTCCTCTGAATCCAGAAACTCGTTTGCGATTTCCGTACAGTACCGGCTTGCCTGCGCACATTGATTCAGACTGCGGCACATACTTGTGATCCCCCTGTTTTCCTGTCGTATCACAAGTTCAGCCATATGACTCGTGCTGGTGTCAAACAACGTATCCCGCTTAAGTTCTCCCGCCAGGAGCATACCTTCCAGCTTGTTTTCGACTGCGGGCTGCAGACGCCCGCGCAACAGCCCTTCCACTGCACGATTCCTTAGCTGTGCATAATGGAGAGACTGTCT
The DNA here is from genome assembly GCA_946061355.1 of uncultured bacterium. Classification (GTDB taxonomy): domain Bacteria; phylum Bacillota; class Clostridia; order Lachnospirales; family Lachnospiraceae; genus VSOB01. Next base: position 17,179 of record CAMGRE010000017.1, read on the forward strand.
GGTAAGCTGCATTGCCAGACTGTCATCGTAGATCTTATCCTTCAGCAGATCGATTGTCTTTATTCCGCGTTCCGCGTTTTTCTGAATCTCTCTCAGGAGCCGGATATCTTCTTTTTTCATATTCTGCCCATCCTTTTTGTAAGAGTATGGACAAAATACATTGTTTTATACTGCCGGATCAGAATCTTATTACTCCCACATACCAGTCTTGTACTGCCGTCATATTTTATTATACACGATGCAAAAAGGACAGAACCTTTTCTGTTCTGTCCTTTGAGTCATTCATTGTCAGATCACTCCACAAACTCCGTCTTGACGTAGCCTGTCTTGCCCTTATATTTCACCTTGCACCAGCCGTCTGCCTGTTCCATCACAAGCTCCAGTTTCTCGCCCTGGTAGATCACGCCGAGGCGCTCTCCGTTCTCACTTGCGGTCGCACGCACATTGACGGTAGTCTTGGCGGTAATCTTGCCGTCCTTACCGACAGGTCCGTTGCTTTCTTTCTTTGTCTCTGATGCGGTCTCTGTCTGAGTGGTCGTCTCGGAAGCCGTATTGTCAGTTTCTGCAGTCTCCTGCTCGTTATTGATCACATCCAACAGGTACTCTGATTTGATGTAAGCCTCCTGCCCTTCATACTGGATCTTACTCCAGCCATTTGCTTTCTTTTCCAGGAGAGGAAGTCTGACACCCTTCGGAACCTTGCCGATCTTATCTGCCTTCTCGCTGTCGGAACTGCGCACATTGACGGTATCGGATGTCTCCACTTCCGTGACCTTAAGTGTCGGTTCTTCCGCAATCTGCTCATCAGCCTCCGGCTCTTCCTCCTGCGGTTCCTCCGTTGCCTGCTCTGCTACTGCCTTAGCCTCTGCATCCTTTAATTTCTGCGGAAACTCTTCCATAAAAGCAGCCAGATCCTCATCATCCTTGATCGCCTGATTATACTTGGCTTCAACCGTTGCACACAGCGTAGCCACGTCATCCTGCGCGGAGATTTCTTTCATGTAATTGAACACATTATCGTCCAGTTCCCCTTTGTAAATATAATAGTCACCGGACTGATTTTTGTACAAAACAAAATTGTTGAGCAACGGCGCCGTTGTATCAATATCCTTGATCTTAGCCTCGCTGTACGCAAACACCAGGTAAGAATCGGGCGTCATGCCGGCTTTGGTATAGCAGATGATATTTTCATATCGTTCAATGTATTCACTCTTCACCTGCACATTTGCCTTTTCCATGTCGGCAAGTGAATTGGTCAGTTCTGACAGGGTATCGACATCGCCCGCAGCAACTGCCTCATAATACCGGTTGATCACCTTGTTGACCGCAGCTACCGAATTTTCCTCCAGAGGCACCTCCGGCACGATCAACGGTGAAAGCTCCACTTCCGTGGTTTCCGTTCCGTCAGCCTGCGCATCCTCACTCTTTCTGCTAAATGACAGCGACAGCACTACCACAAGCACCACCAGAACAACCGCAGCCGCGGGAACCGACTTCTTTTTATTTGCTTTTGCCCATTCGAAAGCATCCAGAACTCTTTCTTTGATTTTCTGAACAACCGGCTTTATCTTTTCGCAAAAATTCTCCCATAAATCCGAAAGTTGATTCATATGTTCTACTCCTTAAGTCAGAGTGATGCAAATGCACCCGACAGGAATCGAACCTGCATTAAAGGCGTCGGAGGCCTTCGTTCT
>CAMGRE010000018.1 GCA_946061355.1 uncultured bacterium
TGGTTACGCTTGAAGCATTGGGAACTCTCAGGTTTTATATTGTCTCACTTACGGGTGAGCAGAGAGATGACGAGTGCGGATGTTTGCGGGGATGCAATGTCGCTTAAAAACTGCCGTATGGTCATAGAGGAACTGCTGACGGCTTACAGAGAGGTAAGCCGCCAGGATACATCAGGTCCCGTAATGGAAAATACCCAGACTGTCTATGCTGGATTAACCTACGGAAAAGGGAAACTCACGGAAAGTCTGGCTTACCAGGGGAACCGCGGGCTCCTCGCATAGATCTGTTGTTTTGGGTGTATCTGCGGCGAGGTTCATCTTTGCCGCTTCCTGCAACAGGTATTTATAGCGTTTCTGAATCGCATTGACTTCATAGATATAGCAATCTATCAAATCAGGATCTGTGGCATTGTCAAAACCTGCATATGCTGTTTCCAGAGCAAACCGGGTTTTGGCAATGTCATTTAGTATACTGTTCTTTCCGTCATCCACATAGGTACTTTGACTGAAGTGAGACTTCATAACATTTCACCCTTCCTGTTTTAGCAAAAACTCCTAAAAATATTCTTAAAAAAAGTATAGACAGCTGATGGTAAAATATTCATGGCATACCTAAAATATTTCCGAAATAGAATACAAAAAAGGAGTATAACAGGAGATAACCTTATGGATATCCATACAGGGGCTTATGTCATTATTTTTATGTGTGTGCTGATCCTGTGTGTGGCAGCACTTCGCAGGAGAGCGGAATTTCTGATCAATATTCTGCTGCGGAGTGTGACGGGGACAGCTGTGATCTATTTTGTCAATCAAATTCTGGCTACGCAGCAATTTCAGACGATGGTGGGAGTCAATCCGGTCAGTGTTTTGACATCCGGAATCCTCGGATTACCTGGGGTTGCACTGCTTTATGGCATACATATTTTCCAATTTTTGTAACTTTCTGACAAAATTTGTTTTTTGATGAAAAGCTACTGGACAAATTAAATCAGATTGATTATAATTCGACTTACAACTTGTTACGAAAACCGGATGATCGATGCGGAGGTGAGTAACATTGTAAGTCTTTTTTTCTTTTTGGGAATTGCCGTGTGGCAGGATATCCGCACGAGAACGATTTCCAATCTGCTGATTCTGGCAGGATTCTTCACAGGTTTGGTATATCGGCTGAGTACAGGCGGATGGAGCGCGTTCATGATTTCTTTGACGGAAATGATTCTCGTTGTGATCCTTCTGTTTCCTCTGTTTCTCTGCCAGTGTCTCGGTGCAGGCGACATTAAGCTTCTGGGAGTTGTCGCAGTCTACTGCTCCTGGAAATATGCCCTGACCGCTTTCGCGTTGTCGCTCTATCTTTCCCTGATTCCCTTGTTGACCAAATTTCTTATCATCAGGATTAAGAATCATTCGAAACAAAATCTTTTGGGAATACAGATTCCCATGTCATGCCCGATTCTGGGCGCAGTTCTCATCTTGCAGTGTAAGGAGGTATTTTTTTGAAAAAACAGATTCTGGCTGTGTGTGATACAGAGGCGGAATATACAAGACGATTCTGCCATTATGTGGAGAGCAGAGGTCCTTATCCGTTTGAAATAGCAGCGTTTACTTCCAAGGAAAAATTGAAGGAATATTGCGAGAAGCAGGAGGTTCCGGTTCTCCTGATCTCGGAGAGCGATTATGATCTGTCACTCGATCCGCTCGTATCGGGACAGATTGTCGTGCTCAGTGAGAACCGTCCGGATGAAGATACGGAACAGGAACAGATTTATAAATATCAGCCCTGTGAAAATATTATCCGTGAGGTCATGAGTTATTATGTGAGACAGAATGCCGGTGCACCGGCTCCGCTTAGGAATTCGACTATGAAACTGATCGGTTTGTACTCACCGGTGCACCGCTGCTTTCAGACTACTTTTGCATTGACAATGGGGCAGATCCTTGCCCGCAAATATAAGGTGTTATATTTGAATTTTGAGAGTTATTCCGGACTTCAGAGCCGGTTAAACAGGGAATTTCTGACAGACTTGTCGGATTTGATCTATTATGTGACCAACGCCAGAGAGACGCTCTACTACAAGCTAAAGGAGATGACTGAGAACATACAGGGACTTGACTATATCCCGCCGGCGTTTTCTTATATGGATCTTAACCGCATTACCTCGGAGCAGTGGTTTGCAATGTTCACGGAGTTGGAGAAATACACGTCTTACGATTATCTGATCCTCGATCTTTCGGACAATATGCAGGGACTGTTTGATATCCTGCGTATGTGTTATAAGGTGTTTACACTGATGCCGGAGGACGGTATGGCGCTTGCCAAGCAGGAGCAGTATGAAACACTGCTGGAACGCACCCGATATTCCGACGTCCTGGAAAAGACGTGCAGGTTGAAGATGCCATGTGTCAGGAATATACCGCTGAATCTGGAGCAGTTGACTTATAGTGAGCTTGCCGGATATATCAGAAGGATTGTGAGGGAAGAGCTTCATGAAGAGTAATACATCACAAAAGGAGGTCATTTTGCAGCGCATTCATCGGAAGATGGACTATTCCAGGGAGATGAAAGATGAGGAGATCAAAGGACTGATCGGAGATTGTCTCACAGAGTATGCAAAGGAAAGCTTCTTAAGTCTGGAACAGAAGGAGAATCTCGGCAGAGAGCTCTTTTATGCGATCCGAAAGCTGGATATTCTTCAGGAAATTCTTGAGGATCAGGAGATCACGGAGATTATGATCAATGGGCCGGATTCGATCTTTGTAGAAAAAAGAGGGACATTGTACCCCTGGCAGGATCATTTCTCTTCAAAAGAAAAACTGGAGGATATCATTCAGCAGATCACAGCAAAATGTAATCGCGTCGTCAATGAATCATCGCCGATTGTGGATGCAAGGCTGGAGGACGGATCCAGAGTGAACGTGGTTTTAGCTCCCGTTGCACTGAACGGTCCGATTCTTACCATACGCCGTTTTCCGCAGAAACCTTTCAGTATGGAGGAATTGATCCGGATCGGTTCACTCAGTACAGAGGCAGCATTTTTTCTCAAGGTTCTTGTTCAGGCCGGCTATAATATCCTGGTCAGCGGAGGGACCGGATCCGGCAAAACCACCTTTCTCAATGCGCTGTCCCAATATATCCCGAGAGAAGAACGGATCATTACCATTGAAGACAGCGCAGAACTGCAGATTATCGACACCCCAAATCTGGTGAGGCTTGAGACACGGAATGCCACGGCAGAAGGATGCAGGGGGATCACAATCCGGGATCTGATCCGGACGAGTCTCAGGATGCGGCCGGACAGAATTATTGTCGGCGAAGTCCGGGGCGGAGAGGCGGTAGATCTTCTGCAATGTCTGAATACAGGTCATGACGGATCTCTGTCTACCGGTCATGCAAACAGCGCGAAGGATATGCTCTCCCGTCTGGAAACCATGGTTCTTATGGGATCGGAGCTTCCACTCTCCGCGGTGAGAAGGCAGATCGCTTCGGGCGTTGATATCATTATACAGCTTGGCAGATTCCGTGACCGGACAAGGAAGGTTGTAGAAATTGCTGAAGTGATCGGGATGGAAGGAGAAGAGATCAAGTTGGAATCTCTGTGGAAATTTGAGGAGAAACCCTGTGGAGAAGAGTCCTGCGGGAAAGATCCGTGCAGGAGAGAAAAAGTGGAGGGAAGTCTTGTTGTTCAGAAAGAATTGTGTCACCGGAGCAAATTGCAGGCGGCAGGATTACAGAGTTTACTGCCTTAACAGGAAGGAATGGATTCGGCATATGATACTGGGATTTGCGGCCGGCAGTCTGTTTTTGTATTTCTTTTATCATCATTGGCTTGTATTGCTGTGTGGAATTCCTGCCGGAATCCTGTTTTGCGGATGGCAGGCGAAGGAACTGGCGAAAAAGCGGCAAAAGGTATTGAAAAGCCAGTTCAGGGACTGGATCACTGCCGTAGCATCTAATCTGCAGGCAGGTTATTCCGTTGAGAACGCATTTGTGAAGTCAGGAAAAGATCTTGGCAGTCTGTATGATGAGAACACAGATATCCAAAAGGAGATCCGTCAAATGGAACATCTGTTACATAGCAATGTGACACTGGAACGGATCCTGGAGGATTTTGGAATCCGGAGCGGTGTGCCCGAGATTGAGAATTTCTCCGAAATCTTTGCAGCCGGAAAGAGAAGTGGAGGAAATTTCAGGGAGATCATATCTTTCTGTTGTGAAGTTATCTCGGCCGGAATTGACACAGAAAAGGAGATACAGACTATGCTCCATGGAAAAGTCATGGAGCAGCGTGTGATGTGTGTCGTTCCTTTTATCATTATGCTGTATATCAGCTGTACTTCTCCGGGCTATTTCGATCCGCTCTATCTAAGTCCGGCAGGCAGAATTGTCATGACTGTGTGTCTGGTCGTTTATCTGGCGTCAGTGGCAGTTTCCCGTCGTATCGTGAACATAGAGGTATAGAAATGATTGTTATATACGGAGTCGGTATCATTGTGGCGGGTTGGTTTCTGCTCAGAAAGAGACAACACAGGAAATCTGCCATTATCGTGATGACGGGATGTATTGTGGCTTTGCTGCTGGAACTGTCCGGAAAACTGTTATCCGGAGAGGAGAGTTTGTCCGCCTTTCAAAGGGAAGAAAAGAACGGCAGGAAACAGTACATGGAAGTGACTGCGGTTGTAGGAGATGAGACGAAGGATTTCCGGCTTGAGATTGCTCCGCAGGCGTACACCGCAGAGGAATTGGAGAAATTGTGGCAGGAGTCAGTAGAAAGTATTGAGGAACTGATTTATCCGGAAGATCTGTCACCGGATCATGTGGACAGGGATCTGTCCCTTCCCGACCGGATAGAAGGGATGCCTTTTATGCTGCAATGGGAGAGCAGCAATCCGCTGCTAGTCTCGCAGGAAGGGCGTCTGGGAAGCGACATTAAATCTTTCGGAGAGCAGGTGAGTCTGACCGTTACCGGCAGAGTGGAGGACAGCAGCTTTGTGGGGAGTTATCAATTCTATCTGAACGTATTTCCCAAGGGTACAGAAGCGGCATTTTTTGAAAGACTGGGAGCGCAGATCTCCGAGATGGAAAAGGAAAGCCGTGCTGATCCCGGATACAATCTGCCGGAAGTCTTTGAATGAAAACAGGTCACATGGCACAAAAGAGAAAGCCATGCATCGGTTTCCATATTTTTTCTGGCATGCATTGCCGCTCTGCTTACTGTGGCAGGAAAGAAACAGGAGGCGGAAAAAGAAAGAAAAAAGCGGATGGAGCAGCTGGAAAGAGAATATCCGCAGCTGGTATCAAGAGTGGTTATGCTGATGGGCGCCGGCATGACGGTATCGGGTGCATTCCGTAAGATTGCCGGAGATTATAAGTGCAGGAAAAAGGAAAAAAAGCAGCTGAGTTATGAAGAAGTAACAATCACGTGCCATGAATTGGATAGCGGAATCTCGGAAGGGAATGCATACCGCAATATGGGCGTCAGATGCAGACTGCCCTGTTATGCAAGATTTGCCTCCCTTCTGATCCAATGTGTAAAAAGAGGAAGCGGAGGCTGCAGGGAGGCGCTTTGGGAAGAGGCATCACAATCACTGCGGGAACGTAAGGCATTGGCAAAACGTCTTGGGGAGGAAGCAGGTACAAAGCTTTTATTTCCTATGATTCTTATGCTGGTGTTTGTTATGGTAATCATCATGATTCCCGCATTCACCACATTTACATGATATATAGAAATATTAAAACAAAAGGAGGAAGAAACATGAAGACGTGGATGAGGTTTATCAAAGAAGAAAAAGGAATCGGAACAGTGGAAATGATATTGATCCTGGTCGTATTGATCTCTCTGGTGATCATCTTTAAAAGTCAGCTCACGGCTCTGGTGAATGACATTTTCTCTCAGATCACATCGAAGAGCAGCAGTATCTATTAAGAAAATTAATGATGTGGAGCATATGAAAGCGATGCAAAACAGAAACAATATGCAGGCAAACGGATCGATTACCGTCTATCTGGCGCTTGTGCTTACGGTTTTGCTGTCGGTTCTCCTGACTGTCATCGAAGCGGCGCGGACAAATGCAATTCGGTTCCAGGCAGAATGTGTGACTGATATGGCATTGCAGTCCGCGCTGGCAGAGTATCACAGAGAGATATTGGAACAATATGATCTATTTCTGACAGATGTGTCATATGGGACATCGGAGAACGGCTATGGTCTGCTGGAAGCGCATATTTGGAATTATCTGAATGAAAATCTGTCCGCGGATGAGGCGGTCACCTTCGGCAAACCAAAAGATCTGCTCGGTATGTCGGCAGAGGAGGCAAATGTGCTGCGCAGCACCGGCGCTGCAGACCAAAACGGTGAGATCATGGAAAAACTGGCAGCAGAATACATTTTGAACCGGTATGGGATGGACGGACTTTCGGATATAGGACCGGAGGTACAGATTGTTGAAAACAAAGGATTGCTCAAAAATACAATGGAACAGAAAAGACAGCAGAATGAGCGGGCGATCAAAGCGGTGGATACAACAGTGGAAGACTCTGAGGGAAAGAAAAAGAAAATTCCCGTAAATAATCCGGCAGATCATGTGAACAGCAGACGCGGAAGTGCGGGAATCCTGTCTATGGTCATGGGAGGGAAGACCATATCAGACAAAAACATTCGTCCGGAGGATTATATCTCACATCGCACTGTATGTGAGAGGGATGGATATCTTCAGGAACAGGAAGCGCTTTCCATGGCAGAAGAACTGGCATTTCAGGAATATCTGATGGAGAAATGCGGCAATTATCTGGAGTTGAAGGAAAATGGGGCACTGGATTATCAGATGGAGTATCTGATCGGCGGAAAGAGCAGTGATAAGGAGAATCTGCGGTTTGTGGTAAACAGACTGCTGCTTCTTCGGGAGACGGCTAACTTTATGTATCTGATGCAGGACAGCGCAAAACAGGCGGAAGCCGAGGCAATGGCTGCGGCACTGGCGGTAGTGATTCTTTTTCCGGAGCTGAAAGATCTCATCAAGCTGTCCATTCTGATCGCCTGGTCGTATGCGGAGAGTGTGAATGATGTGCGTATCCTGCTTGACGGCGGGAAAGTACCGATCTTTAAGGACAGTGGAAGCTGGAAACTCGGCCTCAAAAATGCATTGAAGCTGGATATTCCGAATTCCGATCAAAGCGGCGGACAGGAAGGACTGTCCTATCAGATGTATCTGAGGCTGTTTTTAGCCTTTGTTGGAAAATATGACCGTAATTTCCGATTCATGGATGTTGTGGAAATGGATATCAGGCTGACTAAGGGAAATGAGATATTCTGTCTCGATCACTGCGTTCATGATTTTGAGGCGGAGACAGTGATCGGATCCACCAGAGGACACAGGTATACGCTGGTGAGGATGGCGGGATATCAGAAATAAAATGACAGGGAACAAAGGAGGAAACCGGGATGCTCTTCTTTTGGAAGAGAGACCAAAATAAAAAAAAGAAAGGAAAAATGGTTCTCACATACCGGGCAATCCCCCAAATCTGCCCGGAATATCCCCTTATTAAATTCAATACACCATATTCAAAGCAAAACAAATCAAAGAAAAAAACGGACATATGCTTAAAATTCTCTTTTGGAAGAAGAGTGTCCCGGTTTTCTCCTTGTTGTTTTGTCCCTGTTATAAAAAAAGAAATGACTGCGAGTATCACAGTGGAAGCATCGTTTGCGCTGCCTTTGTTTTTGTTTTTCTGTATTCAGATGATTTCTATTTTAAATCTGTTTCATCTTCACAGCAGCATAGAGGCAGCACTCCATCAGGAGGTATGCAAAGCGTCTGTGGAAGCGTATGTATATGACCGGATCGCACCCGGAGAAAACAGGTTGGAAGATCTTTTACAGAGTTTTTGGATCAAAGAGAAGGTGATCGACCGTGTCGGAAAAGAATATCTGGATCACTCTCTGATTGAGGGAGGCAGCCAAGGAGTGCAGATAGCGTATCTGCAAAGCAATACCGGTCAGGATGTTGTGGATGTGGCTCTTTGTTACCGTGTCAGACCGGCTGTGGATCTGTTGGGGTTTTCCGGATTTACCATGGTCAACAGATGTCAGATGAAAGCCTGGACCGGCTATTGTGTGCAGGAGGAAGTACGGGAAGGGGAGGATGGCGAGGAGTATGTGTATGTCACGGAAACAGGGACTGTTTATCACAGGAACAGAGGCTGCAGTCATCTTCAGCTATCCATCCGTGCCGTTGATATGACAGATGTTGCAGGGCTTCGCAATGAAGGCGGCGGGAAATATTACCCATGCGAAAACTGCGGGCATAATGGCGGAGAAAGTGTCTATATCACGGATCAGGGTGACAGGTATCACAGCAGTCTCGGGTGTTCCGGCTTGAAGAGGACAATCTATGCAATACCATTGTCACAGGTGGGAGGAAAGAATCCATGCAGCAGATGTGCAGGTTCATAGGGGCATTTCTTTTTTTGACAGTATGCAGTGTACAAGATCTCAAGAGAAAGAGAATATCTGTGGCAAATCCGCTGCTGTTTGCAGTTTTGGGAATCATACTGGATCTTTGGCAGCAGGCATGTTGGGCAGATTATCTGCCGGGTGTTTTTCTTGCCGGATGTATCTTTGCGTTTGCTAAGCTATCGCAGGAACAGATCGGTATGGGAGATGGACTGGTATTGCTTGTGCTTTCCCTGTTTTTGACGGGAAGAGAATTGATAGCGGTATTTCTCACAGCATTGTTTGCTACTGCTGTAGTATCCGGTGTGCTGCTCGTGCTGAAACGGGCAGGCAGAAGGAGCAGGCTGGCATTTGTTCCCTTTATGACGGCAGGGCTGTTGCTTCAGTGGCTGCTGTGGCGGGGATAGCAGACAAGTCGACAGAGAAAGAAAATCGGGATAGGGAGACAGGTATATTATGACAGAAGGAAACACGGGGAAAACCTGTGAATGGAAAGGCAGCATAACGGTGGAGGCCTCTTTTCTGCTGCCATTGATTATATATCTGGTATGGAACTGCGTATTCTTAAGTTTCTTTGTGTATGATCAGTGCATTGTCATGCAGGGGAGCTACTGCAGTGCATTGCGTGCAGAGCGGCTCGCAGCGGATAATTCGGAGAAAAGAGCGATGCTTGAGGAAAAGTACCGGCAGACGGTGGAAAACCGGAAAGTAATGTGCAGTATCAATACGGAAAAGAATTTTTCCGACCAAAGAATCCGGATTGATACCGGGATAAGCATGAAAGCACCGGGTGGAAGATTTTTCTTCAGTAACTGGGGATCAGAACAGCATCAGATGGTGGAGAAGTTTGAACCCGTAGCTTTTATCCGCATGTGCAGGAAGGCAGAAAATTTAATTGATTTTTGGAATGCAAAGAAATCGGAAAAGGAGGGTGCCGGATTATGAAAGAAACGGCAAAATGCAGATATCACAAAAGTTTTCAGGATACATACCTTATCGTTTCGGATTGTGACAGAGACCTGACAGAGAGCTATTTCGGAAAAATCAGTCTCAAGGAACATTTCGATGGATTATTGCCGTGTGAACTGCGTTTGATGGATGGTACTCTGGAGGCATGGTATCCGATCAGCTCCCTTCAGGCGTTTACACAGGCTTTTTGTGTAAAGGAACTGCGATTTGAAGAGCTGCGAAGTATTGTGATACAGATTCTTCAGATCATAAAAGAACTTGAGCGGTTTCTGTTAGACGGAAGGCAGCTGTGTTTCCAATCGGAATATGTGTTCTGGCAGATGGATACAGGTCGGATTTTCTTTTTATTTGATTATACGGAAGTAAAAGAAAAAAGTGATATTTCTTCTTTGGCAGCATTTATTCTGGAACGGACCTGCCATGAGGATGAAAAAGCTGTGGAACTTGCCTATTTTCTTTATGAGTGCTGCAGCAGGGAGAATTTTTCGATTAAGGAAGTAGAACGCTTTCTGGAAGAACGGCAGATGATGGACAGCTGTATCGGGACAGATCAGGAAACAGAATTTCCGGGTAAATTTTCGGAACAAAAAGAACCTGTCATATCCGGAATGCAAAAAGAGAATGAGGTAATGGAAGAAGCCTGTCTGAAAAAAGAAGAGGAAATGCAGACTGTGTCCGATCGAAGAGTGTCGGACGGGAAGCTTCAAAAGAATCAGCGCCTGCTGACAGGTATCGGAATTGTGCTGCTGGCTTTGATTTTGTTTGCAGCATTCTGGCTGGCACAGAGGTTGTTTGTCTTTTCGCAGAAAGAAAAGATCATCTGGTTTGCGGTTTCTGCCCTGCTATTTTTATGCGGGATGGGAATGGGACTGTCCGAAATCCGGTTTTATGCAGGCAGAGGTAAAAAATGGTGCGCAGAAAAGAAACAGGGCAAGGTCGGTGATAAGCTGTTGCTATCCGATAAGTGCGTGCCGGAGACGGATTATTTTCAACCGGTACCGGACGCCTGTCGGGGAGTCGGGGAGGGAAGAAATTTCTCAGCAGATTGCGTGAGGGAATTTGAACCGAAAGAGCAGGAAAAAAATGATGGCCGGACAATTTATATCGGCAGTCAGGTGAGAGACAGGACGTATGAGCTGCTCTGCCGGAAAAAGGGCAAGGAAGAGATATTTGAGATAAGCGGATTTCCTTTCCTGCTCGGGAAGGAGAAGGGAAGCGTTAATCTGCCGGTAAAAGATACGTCTGTAAGTCGTATCCATGCCAGATTCCTGCAGGAGGACGGCGTACTTTATCTGGAAGATATGCATTCCACCAACGGAACCTTTGTCAATGATCTGCCGTTACAGCCGCATGAACGCTTTGCTGTCAAACGGGGCGATATCCTGCAGTTTGGCAGAGCGGAATTCATCCTGCAATAGATTTTCTGTCAATTTGTGATTGGGTATGGTATACTATATGCGTGTAATAACCCATGAAACATACTCAGGGAGACGAAGGATGAAGATCAATATCTATTATGGCGGACGGGGATTGATTGATGACCCTACGCTGTATGTAATCAACAAAATGCAGGAGGTTCTGGAGGAGCTGCGCGTCACTGTGACGAGATACAATCTCTATGAACTGAAAAATACGATCACAACATTGCCGCAGACACTCAAGGATGTGGATGGAATTATCCTGGCAACCACGATAGAGTGGCATGGCATCGGCGGATATATGCATCAGTTTCTGGATGCCTGCTGGCTGTATGGAGATAAGGAAAAGATCAGTCACATCTATATGTGTCCTGTCGTAATGTCCACCACCTACGGAGAGCGGGAGGGCAAGATGGATCTGGCTGTCGCATGGGAGATCCTCGGTGGTCTGCCCTGCAGTGGGATCTGCGGATATATTGCAGATACGGTAAGCCTCGAGATGAACAAGGACTATCTGAATATCATAGAAAAACGGGCGGAGAATATGTATCGGACGATCAATCAGAAGACGCCCTGTCTTCCTGCCAGCAATCAGGCAATCAAGCAGACAGTCTCTGTCACGAAGCATATGGATCTGACACCGCAGGAGTCGGAGCAGCTCTCACAGTATGCGTCTGACGAAGGCTATGTGCAGAGACAGAAGGAGGATCTCCAGGAGCTGACCAGCATGTTTAAGGGAATGATAGAGAGTCAGGGAATTGATCAGGAGACGGCCTATATCAAGGATTTTAAAGATCATTTTCACCCCGTTCCGGGCGTGAAGGCAGTGTACAGTTTCCAGCTGGATCATAGGGAGAAACCATTGATCGTATCAGTGAACGGTCCGGAGCTTAATTGTTTTTACGGCGAGGAAGAGAAAGCGGATGTAGAACTGAGGCTGAGCCAGGAGACAATGAGTGACATCATTTTTGCCCGCATGACATTTCAGCGAGCCTTTATGGGCGGGAGCATGAAAACGAAAGGTGATTTTAAACTGCTGCGGACGTTGGATCAGTTGTTTGTATTTCAGGAATAGAATCTGATCCGGGGGACCGGTCAGATCGTTATATAGACAGGAGGCAAAAAAATGAGAGACGATAAGTGTATTTTCTGTAAGATTGCAAATGGCGAAATCCCGTCAAAGACATTGTATGAGAATGAGAAATACCGGGTCATCCTGGATCTGGGACCGGCGACGAAGGGTCATGCACTGATCTTGCCGAAGGATCATTATGCAAATCTGTATGAACTCCCGGAGGAGGCTGCATCAGAGGTGATGAAACTGGCAAAGAAGATGGCAGCGCAGATGACGGAGAAACTGGGATGTGACGGATTTAATCTGGTTCAGAACAACGGTGAAGTGGCGGGACAGACTGTATTTCATTTCCATATGCATCTCATTCCCAGATACAAAGATGACGGACAGAAGATCGGCTGGAAGCCGGGAGAGCCCTCGCAGGAGGAACTTGAGGCAATCAGGCATCAGATTGCGGATTGACAATAAAAAATATTTTTGGAAATGTTTTGAGGCGGTAATTACACCGCCTCAATTGTTGCTTCATTTATTAATTTCACTATTGTCCGGATCGAATCGGTCTGGCTGCTTTTGGCCATCGCATCGATATAGGTCTGTCTGGAACAAAATACCTCATGAACTTTCTCCACCAGGACAGAAGCGATCAGGTCATCCTCGTCGATGACGACGCTGAAGCCCTGGGATTCAAAAGAGTGCGCATTGAGGATCTGGTCACCCCGGCTGCTCTGGGCAGAGAGGGGAATCAGAACATTGGGCTTCTGCAGTGCGAGAAGCTCGCAGATTGCATTGGCGCCGGCCCGCGATATCACAAGATCCGCCAGAGCAAAAAAGTCTTTTAATTCAGCTTTCACATATTCAAACTGTTTATAACCCGGTACGTTCAGCAAAAGATTATCGACCTTTTCCTTTCCACAGATGTGAATGATCTGGAAATCTTTTAAAAGCTGCGGCAGCGCCTCACGGACCGTCTTGTTGATGGCGGCAGCGCCGAGGCTTCCGCCGATCACCATGATAACGGGTTTGTTAGCGGTAAACCCGCACAGATTCAAGGCAGAGATTTTATTTCCCTTTTTCAGTTCCTCTCTGATCGGAGAACCTGTAAGAACCGCCTTATCCTCGGGCAGAAGTTTCAGTGTCTCGGGGAAGTTGCAGCATACTTTGCTTGCAACGGGAATGCACAGTTTGTTGGCGAGTCCCGGTGTCATATCCGACTCATGGATGATACAGGGGATCCCGAGAGCATGGGCTGCCCTTACGACAGGGACAGACACGAAGCCTCCCTTGGAAAAGACAACGTCCGGCCGGATATTTTTCATGATTTTTTTGGCTTCGGAATATCCTTTGAGGACACGCACCGGATCCGTGAAATTTTTTACATCAAAATACCGACGGAGTTTTCCTGTCGAAATTCCATAATAAGGAATCTCAAAATCCTCAATCAGTTTTTTCTCGATCCCGTCATAGGAACCGATATAGTGAATATCGTAGCCTTCCTGCCGCAGCGCGGGAAGCAGAGCGATATTGGGCGTCACATGCCCGGCGGTTCCGCCGCCAGTAAGGACGATTTTTTTCATATCAGATGACGCCTCCCGTTAAGCATTTTGTTGAAGAGCCGATTCCAGTGCCTGTGCGAGCTGATCCGGACATGAGGTGGACTTGAAGCCGCAACGGATTCCTTTCAGACGTGAGATTGCTTCCTCTGCAGTCATTCCTTTGACCAGACTGGAAATACCCTGCAGATTGCCGTTGCATCCACCAGTGAACGTTACGGAGTCGATTACATTGCCGTTCATGTTGATTTCGATTGACTGGGAACATACTCCCTTTGGTTTATATATCATAATTCATCCCTCCAGATGTAGGTAAGTATACCAAATATTGCGTTTTCTTTCCAGTGTTTCCACAAAAAACAGCGAAATATGTAAAACGATTTATGACACCGGCGTATTGTGGAGAGGACAAGTTTCTTTTATAATAAGACGGACAGGAGGTGGAAATTATGTTTTCAGCGTTTCTACAGCATCGCATCATGATCTGTATTGTCCTGTTGTTCTTAGTATTGAGCATACTGTGCCAGATTATGATTGGTGTGTTATACCAAAAGATGATCCGTGAGACAGACAACATGGCGGTCACGGAAAATAAACTCCTGAAGCAGTGCAAATTAAAATTCAGCAACTGCTATGAATTAAATGAAGGCATCGTAAATATCCCCGTATTTGTGGAGAAATTCATGAACCGAATCTCACTTGGCGGCATTACTTTAAGCAGTATGACACACGTGTCAGGGCAATGTATGCTGCTGTCCGTCTTTGTGGCAGGAATCGGCGCATGCAGAGGGATCATCGGAGGGGAAACGATCGGTGAACTCCTTCCCTTCTATATTATCAGTTTTTTTGGATTATATGTGTATTTTTCCGTGGCTTCTATTGTGGATGTGAAGGGGAAGCGGAATATCGTAAAGACGAATATGGTGGATTATCTGGAAAATCATATGGTAAAGCATCTGATCCTTGTCAGAGAGGAGGAGATGCAGCAGCATATTCTGAAAAAAGAGGACAAAGTACCGCCTGTTTCCGATGAAAATGTGCCCAAACCGGAGCAAAAACTCTTTTCCAAACAGGAGGAGGAGGAGCTGGAGGCTCTGTTGAAGGAATTTTTTGTATGATAATGATATTGAAAAAGGAATACAACTTTGCTACACTTAAAACGACGTTTCCGAGTGTACTTACACCAAAAGAAGAGGAGCAGAAAAATGAGCAAGAATGTAACATTTGATTATTCCAAAACAACACCTTTTATCAAAGAAAATGAAGTGGATCTGATGAAGAAGCTGACGCTGGATGCGAAAGAGCTTTTACTTTCCAGACAGGGCGCCGGAAATGACTTCCTCGGATGGATCGATCTTCCTGAGAATTATGATAAGGAAGAGTTTGTACGGATCAAGAAAGCCGCTACAAAGATTCAGAGTGATTCCGAGGTACTGTTGGTGATCGGTATCGGCGGTTCTTATCTGGGTGCAAGAGCTGCGATCGAATTCTTGAGACACAGCTTTTACAATATGGTGGACAAGAGTATCCGCAAGACGCCGGAGATTTATTTTGTAGGAAATTCCATCAGTTCTACTTATATTAAACATCTTATGGACGTGATCGGGGACAGGGATTTCTCCATCAACATGATCTCCAAATCCGGCACGACCACAGAACCTGCCATCGCATTCCGTGTATTCAAGGAAATGATGGAAAAGAAATATGGTAAGGCTGAGGCTGCAAAGCGTATCTATGCAACAACCGATAAGGCAAGGGGATCTCTGAAAGGTCTTGCTACCGAGGAAGGCTATGAGAGTTTTGTCGTGCCGGATGATGTGGGAGGACGTTTCTCCGTACTCACAGCAGTAGGACTTCTTCCTATTGCTGTCAGCGGTGCGGATATTGATAAATTGATGGAGGGCGCTCAGGCAGGACGCAAGGCTGCCATTGAGAAGCCTTTTGAGGAAAATGATGCCCTGAAATATGCGGCGATCCGCAATATTCTGCTGAGAAAGGGCAAATCCATCGAGATCCTGGCTAACTATGAACCCAGCGTTCATTATGTATCCGAGTGGTGGAAGCAGCTTTACGGCGAGAGCGAAGGAAAGGATCAGAAGGGTATCTTCCCGGCAAGCGTTGATCTGACAACGGATCTGCATTCCATGGGACAGTTTATCCAGGACGGTGCACGTATCCTGTTTGAGACTGTGATCAATATCGAGACATCCCGCGAGGAGCTGCTGATCGGCGAGGAGCCGGTAGATCTGGATGGTCTTAACTATCTGGCAGGCAAGAGCGTTGACTTTGTGAATAAGAGTGCAATGAACGGAACGATTCTCGCGCATACGGACGGACAGGTTCCGAACCTGATGATCAATGTACCTGAGGTAAATGAGTATTATCTCGGACAGCTGTTCTATTTCTTTGAGTTTGCATGCGGTGTCAGTGGATATCTGTTGGGTGTGAACCCGTTCAACCAGCCCGGCGTTGAGAGTTATAAGAAGAATATGTTTGCTTTGCTTGGAAAGCCCGGCTATGAGGAGCAGCGAGAGGAACTGTTAAAGAGACTGTAAAGGATGGAGCGGTTATGAAGATCGTAGTATTGGAGCGCAACAGTGTCGGGCCGGATATCAGTGTTGACTGTTTCGGCGATTTCGGGGAATTGGTCACTTATCCGAATACACTGGATCATCAGGTCAGTGAGCGTGTAAAAGATGCGGATATCATCATTGCCAATAAGGCTCTTTTGAATGAGGCGTCCCTGAAGGATGCCGCAAATCTCAAGATGGTGTGCGAGTTTGCGACAGGTTATGACAATGTGGATTTGGCTTATTGCAAGAGCAGAGGCATCAGAGTAACAAATGCGGTGGATTATTGTACGGATGCGGTAGCGCAGCATACCTTTGCGATGCTCTTCTATCTGATGGAGCATCTCCGCCACTATGATGATTATGTGAAAAAAGGAGAATACGGAGCACAGGACCGTTTCTCCAACTTTGATCTTCCTTTTGTGGAGTTGGCGGGTAAGACATGGGGCATTATCGGAATGGGCAATATCGGCAGACGCACCGCATCGATTGCTGAGGCGTTCGGCTGTCATGTGATCTTCCATTCGGTATCGGGCAGGAGCAGCTGCACGGAATATGAGCATGTTGCGTTCGATGAGCTTCTTGCAAAGTCGGATTTCCTGTCACTGCATTGTCCGCTCAGTGATCTCACAAGAGATCTGATCGACAAGGAGGCGCTGCGTAAAATGAAGAGGACAGCGATCCTGTTAAATGTGGCGAGAGGTCCGGTGGTGAACAATTCAGATCTGTACTGGGCGCTTCAGAACGGCGAGATCGCGGCAGCGGGGCTTGATGTCCTTGAGAAGGAGCCGATCACATCGGACAATCTGCTCGGGCGTATTCAGGACAGCAATAAACTGCTGATCACGCCGCATATGGCATGGGCAACGATTGAGGCGCGCACGCGTATTGTGGCGGAGGTTTATCAGAATATTCAGGCATTTTTGGATGGAAAAGAAAGAAATATCGTAAATCCGTAGATAAAAATCTTAAGATATGAAAGGGATGACTCATTGTGGTCATCCTTTTTACTTGTAACTGACGGAAATAAAAAAGGAACTGTCTTATTGGGACAGTTCCTTTCAGATTACAATAATTTACAGCTTCTGTATCATATCCTCTACAAGCTTTGCGGAATGATCCGCAGCCGCTTTTTCAAAAGCAGGATAATCCATGTGGGCGCTGTCGTCCGCTTTGTCTGAGATCGCACGGATGATGACAAAGGGAACGTGATTCAGCCATGCGCCGTGGGAAATGGCAGCTCCCTCCATCTCCGTACACAATGCATCATTGAAATGGCTCAGAATACTTTCTTTGACTTTGGGATCGGAGACAAACTGGTCACCGCTGACGATGCGTCCCTCAAATACTTTGATATCGGGATTTACCTTTTCACAGGACTGCTTCGCAACAGCGATCATCTGCGGATCCGCAGCGAATGAGAGCGTGCCGAGCTGCGGAACTTCTCCGATCGGGTAGCCGAAACCGGTCGCATCCACATCGTGATAAAGCGTATCTGTGGATAATACGATGTCTCCGATATCAATGGCAGCGTTCAGCGAGCCGGCAACGCCGGTGTTGATGATATGCGTCACTTCGAAGAGATCCACCAGGATCTGCACGCAGATTCCGGCATTCACCTTTCCGATTCCGCTTCTAACAATGATTACATTGACACCGTTCAATGTACCCTCCAGAAATGTCATGGAAGCCTTTGTAATTGTATTTTTGATCTGCATATGGCTCTTCAGGGTTTCTACCTCTATCTCCATAGCGCCGATAATTCCGATTTTTTTCATATGAAACATATTCCTTTCCGATAACGTTTACCGGTTTTGATTTCCGGCAGTGCAAAAATGCTTATTCGGGATAAACAAGATGCGCGTCGTCAATTTTGTACAGGCATCTCTCCAGATAGCGCTTTGCCTCATATTTTGCCATGGGAAGATTGTGATCCAGGCAGTTACCGCATTCCTTCGGAACCGTAGCGGGAACAACACCTTCGTAATCTCTGACAAACTCAAACATACCGATGATAAAAGGAACGATTTCTTTGGATGTGAGCTCGCCTTCCATCAGCAGATAATTGCCGGTGCGGCAACCCATAGGTCCGAAATAGACGATTCTGTCCTTGTATTCCGGGTTGTTTCGCGCATAAGTAGCGCACAGATGCTCCATCGTATGCAGCTCTGCGGTGTTCATGCAGGGCTCATCATTCGGTGAAGTCATACGGATATCAAAGGTTGTGATGGTTGTGTCTCCAAAATGATCGACGCGGGATACATAGAGTCCCGGTTCCAATTTCTCATGGTCGATTGTAAAGCTTGCGATTTTTTCCATAGCGTTTTACTCTCCTGTGATCTGTTAATTTTATTGTAGTTTCATATCTTTTCAGATATCTGAGGC